>NZ_VZQP01000007.1:0-231265 GCF_014397655.1 Paraburkholderia sp. UCT31 | reverse complement strand
GGCCGCCGCGTGCCCGTCAATACAGTCTCTCCCGTGGTGTTCTCCATCGCATTTGCTCCGTCGTTACGATGGCTACACCTTCGCACCGCGCGTACGTGCGTTCAAGACGGGATGCGCTGACGGATACGATAAAACAATATGGCCACCCAAGTCACGCTATTGGCAACGTCAGCTAAATCAAGAACTTCGTTGTTGCGATAGGCCCATCAGTTCACTGGGCTGGTTGCGTCTCAAATTGCTGGGCACCCCCCAAGATTTGGCCGAACGCGAGCCAATTACAGTCGACGCTCAGTTCGACAGTGTGTACTGCCGAAGCCTAATTGCGCGTTGGATCCCAGTGTGTATAATTAGCGCCGCCGTGCTAGCTCAATTTGGTTGAGCGCTCTCGTTGAAAGGCGAGAGAGATCCTCCTCCCGTCTTGGGAGGGCACTCGTCGAGTGGGGTTCGATTCCCGGGCGCGCATAACTCCCGCCGTCTGCGAGCCATGACGAACGAAGAAAAGCTAGAAGTCTATCGCGCACAAGTTGCGAACGTTCGTATGCTTGAGAAAGCTTGGAACCAACAAGTTCGTGCCATTAATGAGTATTTGGTCAAGGGGCAGGAGGCTTCATTGCGTCTTGCGACTAGGCAACTCGCGCTTCTATATAGTGCGCATGCTGAAGTTGTTTTCTCGAAAGCGATACATACGCCCTATGGACTGTCCGATACGGACATCAGTGACATTAAAGGTCAGGGGACCGTGCCGTTGCAATGGCATAAAGCGCTTGATTTGGGACTGACGAGGGTTTCAGCCGCGAGCATCGTCGTGGACACCTCCGCTACTCGAGCTAAAATGTCGGCGTTGATAAAGCAGTATATTGAGACTCCGAGCATTGTGCGAAATAAAATTGCTCATGGACAGTGGGCAATTGCTCTGAACGGCAAGAATACCAAGGTAAATAATAATCTGACAGCGCAGGTCGAATCTCTGAATGTTGTAGAGTTGGGCACGCCTCCACGAGGCGTGCAGTCGATTGGCGAATATCTTGGAACTTCTTATTGAATCACCAAGCAACGCTTTTCCCAGAGATTTCGATGCGGAGATAAACGCTCACGCTCAGGAGCTCGCGGAAATGAACAGCCGAACCATAGAAACTCGGATTGAGCAGCTTAAAAAGAAAAAAGCGAATTTCAAGGTTAAGGCTGCCTGTTCCTGCGCCCGGAAAGTGAATGGCGATTCAGCGGCAACGGATATCGCTTAGCAACCAAGTATTGGGCGATTCTCGTTTAAGAGTGCGCTCGTCAATGACATTTACATACTCAAGCAATCTTAGTGTATGTCTTTGGTTGTTGAAGACCGGATCTGCGAACAACGGCTCGACGGCACGAGCCAATGTCCATCTTTGCCCGGCCGGCGCGCTCAGCGACTCGAACTATTGGAAGACGACTCATATCGGCACATTAGTCCTGAGTGGCCACATCGGTAGCGGCGGCCTGTACCAGTGCGCGCACGAGCAGGTAAACGGCTGGCCAGTTGTCGTCGTCACGTCGCCAGTCGACAGGTTCGTCAAGATCCATCCCGGACAAACGACTGTCCTCAAACCGGACAAACGTCGAGCGTACAGTCTCGTTGTGCCTCGCTTGGAAGCCCCGATTCTCAAAGACCTGCTCGTCGATTGTCAGCAGCGTGCGCCACGTCGGCAATCGCGCGCCATTTGAGTATCGGTGACGACCATTGTCGAGGTAACGGCCTGCGACCGTTGCAACGATCTGCTGGAGGTCAAGCGACGCGCTGCGGAGTGCGCGTTCGAGGGCGACAGGATTGATGTCTTGGATATCCATATCAAGAGCAGAATCGTTAATCATGCTGCTATTTCCCGGAGGACGCGCGACAACTCGCAGCATCAAAGTTGACGCTTCAACAACGCTTGGTTTCGCTGTGCCAACAACTGACGGATCTGGGCCAGATAGCTATCACCGACCGTACAGTCTTCAACAGGCCGGCTATGTTGATGAAGCGTTGGTGGACGTACGCCAAGATAGCGGCACACAGCGGACAGGTACGGTTTGCCGTTGCCTCCCAGATGTCGCGCAGCAGCAGCCACACGCACGTCTCCGACATGCTTGCGCAGCCACTCAAGCATTTCGCGGTCACCGTTGTTCAAGATGCGGATGAGTTGGTTCATGACCGATCCTGTATATAAAAACAGTACTGTTAATCTATACAGTATTTGACGGAGATGCAAGTCAATTCGCAGGATGTTGGACACGTCGGAAAGAGAAGATGGCGATCAAGGTCGATGCACACCGATCGTCGAGCATGCAGAGGCATGCGAAGCTCGTTACGGCGGTCAACGACACGTTGCGTCGCCTCCGACAGGCCGGTTCGCTGTTCTTGTGTACAAACTGTATCGGAACGTCGCGTCAAAACGGACTTGTTACGACAAACAAAAGACACGGTTATAGGCATCAAAAGATGCTATAATTGATGCCTCAATTTATGGAGGTACTTATGCGTACGACCATTGCGCTCGATGACGATTTGATCGCCAAGGCCCAAGCCTATACGGGTGTGGAGGAAAAAACGGCGCTTGTGCGCGAAGCGCTCAGGGCCTTGATCCAGCGTGAAGCCGCCAAACGGCTCGCAAATCTTGGCGGCAGCCAACCGGGCATCAAGGGAGTGCCGCGACGCCGGCAGGACGCCGAATGATTCTTGTCGACACGTCAGTCTGGATCGACCACATCAACGCTGCTGATCCTATGTTGATCGGCCTGCTTGCCGAGGAGCGTGTGTTGGCTCATCCCTATGTGATTGGCGAGATTTCGCTGGGTAGTCTGCGTGACCGTGACGTCGTGCTTGGCGCGTTGCTCGATCTGCCGCGTGCGCCGGTTGCAACGCCCGAGGAGACGTTTTATCTGATCCAATGCGAGAGTTTGTTCAATCGTGGCATCGGATATGTCGACACGTCACTGTTGGCGTCGGCGCGCCTGCAACCCGGCGTCACCATCTGGACGCGCGACAAGCGATTGAAGAAAGTTGCCGATGAACTCGACTTGGGTGCGGTGCTCGCGCATTAGATAACGGAAAAGGACTTGTGTGGGAGACCGGCACATTAGAGCGACAGGATCGGTTCGGCGGCAACGCAGGCCGTTTGACTCAACGGAAAAACATGAAGGGTATCAGCCGTTGGCCGTTATAGTTCCGGATGCGCTCCAGAAAGTTCAAAGTTGAGCGAACCAAAGGCCAGATAGTTCAAACTTAAGTGAACCGCGGGTTCAAAGTTGGCTGAGCGGCACGCCCCGAAAGCCTTATCCAAGCGGCACGATCAGTTCAAAGTTAAGTGAATCTCGACACTCACCCTGAAACGTGATTCGCTCGGACTTGAACGCCGCCCCGTGCGGAACGTCTGCCGTTCGGCATTTTCTCTAAGAAAACAATAATTTACCGACATGTTGCGTTGAGATTCGGCCCTTCGTGAAGGAAGAGGCGAGCCATGACGAGGCAGCGACTTGTGAGCGGAGCGCCCGCTCGAAACGTCAAACCCAGGGAAATCCCCCATAAGCGCGGGCCGTTACGATAGTCAGCCTTCAGGCAAGTCGAGGGGCTCGTGAATGTGCTTCACGGCTGAGGCACCAGTCGGGTCCAGGTATATCTGGACCGTTGCAGCGGCCGTTGATAGTGGGACTGTGAAATTGATAGCAGCTGCAAGGACGATACTTGCAGAGCCGTAGCGCTATAACTGAGTTCGAAAGATTTGAGATCTTTCCACTCTGAAGATCAGCGACAAATATGTCCAACTGACCAGTCGGTAATTGCGCTCCTCCAGATAGCGAAATATGGCGGAATCTATTACTTCCCTTATCGAAGTCAGCGTAGACTCCACAATGATGATCTTTGGTTTATACCTGCTGATATCAATCGATCGCAAGACTTCGTAATCGTGACCTTCCACGTCGATGGAAAGCAGATCGATTTCCTGACCGGCGTACGGGGTGTGCTCGAGAACGTCGTTCAATGTGGTGGTTTCAACGGTCCGGACGGAGATAGGCTTCTGGACTTCGGCCGCAGCCACTATGGGATCTATGGCCGAAGTCAACCCATAATTTGAAAAATTATAGACTTCCTTGAGCTGTTTCTCGTTCGAGACGGCCGCACATACATTGACATCACCAGACCGCGCAAGAGAAAACGTTTCAATTTTCACTGGATCCATGTCTATGTTGATGCCGCGCCAACCACGCTTGTACAGCGCATGTGTGTTCGAGAACTTGACAGGGTGGTATGCACCAACGTCGACATAAACACCCTTATTGCACCGGGGACTGATTATCTCGCGCAACACCGCGTCCTCTCCAAACTGCGAGTAGTACAAACGCGGCCCGCGTGTTATCCACGTCTTGCGGACGAGCCAAAGGAAGTGTCCGAACGTCTTCGGGTTCAACATAATCGCTCCTCACTTCGAAACGATAACGGCAAAAGGTCAAACAGCGTTTGATCTGGAAACTTGCCCAGCAGAAGGTCGGTCCGGCATTACGTTAGCTAATATTCGCATAGCAGGCCTCATTACCGCCGCAAATGTGCCGCAGTACGGACAAAACGATATTCGCGAATTAGTTACATGCTCGAAAAGTCGTTGAGAGTTACATCTGCAGACTACTCGACGGTTAGCCGACCATTAATCGAAAGTCATAATAATGTGGATTTTTGGCCGAAACCGTCGAGTGATGCAAAAAGCTTCCGGTTCCAGTCGGTTCGCATGTCGCGGAATACAACCGCGCGAGATTCAGACCGGCGAAGCCTTCTGCATGAGGCCACGATCCGCCAGTTTCGGTCGCCCGACAGCGCGCTCGTTTCACTTCACTTCTGCGCAGGCCGGTGCAACGCATTACCCGCCATCCACTTGAGCCGTTCGCAATTGACCTTGATGCGCGCCGCGAATTCCTTCGGATCTCGCTCGCGCAGTGCGTTCATCTGGCTATTGGTGATGTCGGCGCGGTGCCAGCCCGTGTCCCAGTGCTGATCGAAATCGGTCGCACCGGTCAGGACCTTTCGGAGCCGCTCCTTATAGGCGCCGATCCGCTCGGGCGACACGTCGCAAAACGCCTGCGCGAAGCTTGCGCGCTCGCCCGCCGTCTCCGCGCTCATGTTGGCGTCGCTCGCACCGCTCGCGAGCGGCGCGGCGAGCGACAGCACCGACAGACAGAACGCTGCGCAAAGCGGCCGATAGCGATACGATAGGTTTTTCATCTTCGACTCCTGACGATCCTTCGTGGCGACCAGGGATTGTCCCGATCTTCAACGCCGCCGCGCCGATTGTGTCCTGATTGCACTGCACGATGGCGTTTTCGCGCGCTATCCGATGCATCGCGTGGCCAAACCGCGGTGCTACGCTCGTCAAAGCGGCATTCGCGACGTGCCCGTTCCGGGGAGCCGTGGCGCAAGCACCGCAACGCCACGGCCTATCGGCAGGCCGCGACAGAAGCACGAGCGCCAGGCATGAGAACGAGCTCGAACACGACGCGCAACGAGCACAGAACGAAAGCACGACACGAAATCAAACACAAAAAGGCGAGACATCGCTGCGGGAGTGACTGCGATGGCATTTAGAACATATACCGTACTGACGCTGTTGGTGACGAGCACTGCCGCGTTCGCGTGGCGGCCTGTCACCTATCCGATCCGAAGTCAGAGCCCTTACGAGCGCAGCATCGACAACGCGATGTGCTACGCCGAGGCGAACCGCGTGACCGGGGTCAACATGGCCCACGAGTCGCAGATTCCGCCGCGTCAGCCGCCCGCGGCCAAAGGTGCGTCGACCGGCGTACCGTCGAAGCCGCCGCTTCCGCCTAGTTCCTTCTCAGCCACGCCGCTGCCGTGGAGCGCGAGCGCGCCCGAAGCCGCGAGCGCGCCGTTGGCTGGCGCGCAAGCGCCTGGCGGCGCATCGTCGGCGAAACCGGTGAACGAAGCCGCGGCCGGTGCCAGCGCGCCAGGCGCACCGGCCACCGCGGCGGCGAATGCACCGCCGAACGCATCGGCGGCGGCACCGGGCGCGAGCGCGAACGCGGCACCCGGCGCGTCGGATGGCGCGGCCGCTTCGCTGCAGGCCAACGCGGCGTCGAACGTGAAGCTGCCGCCGCTGCCCGCGCCCGAGCCGCCGATGACCCGCTATTGGGCCGCCTACGGCGCGTGCATGCAGGCGCGCGGTTACGTCGTCCAGTAGTCCGGCCGACGCCGCTTGCGGGCGTCGTTGCATTCATTCTTTTTGATGGCGCCGCCCTTCGGCGCCAGTGGAGCAACACGGCCATGCCGCGCGACACGACCTCCGACCAGCCGTTTTTCCATCACTGCGCATACTGCGGCGTGCCGCTGCCGGGCCGCTTTTCGCCGTGTCCCGCATGCCATGCGCTGCCGATCGATTCGTTCGATACGGACGACAAGCCCGGCGAGCGCTCCGCGCGATCCCGGGCGCCGAGCGCATCGCGCACGCAACTCGAACCGCTGCCAGCGGCCGCGAGCTTGCCCGCGGACCGTTCGTCGCGACGCTCCGCGCAAACGAAGATGAGCCCCTACGATCTGATCGACGAAGCGACGTTCGAGCCGGGCGGGCGTCGACGGCGGCATCCGCTCGCGCTTGCCGCAGCCGCGCTCGCGACGCTCGGCGTCGTGTACGTCGGCTTCGTTCTACTCAACGACGACGATGCGAGCGTCGACACGCCGGTCACGGTCTTCGGCACGGTGCGCCCGGACAACCCTGGCCAAGCCCCTGCACAGAACGTTGCGCAGAATGCGGCGCCGTCGGTTGCCGCGGCGCCGAAGCCGGCGTCGATCGTCGCGCAACGGCCGCGTCCCGTTGTCGTCGCGCGGCAGCAACCGGCGAACGTGCACGCGGCCCCCGTCGCGCCACCGGCACCGCCCGTCGTGGCGACCGCGCCGACCGTCGCGCCATCGTCAACGCAGGTCGTTGCGACCGCGTCCACCGTAACGCGATCGAGCCCGCCCATCGTGGCGACCGCACCGACCGTTGCGCCATCGTCACCGCCGGTCGTTGCGACCGCGCCTGCCGTAGCGCGATCGGCTCGACCCGTCGTGGCGACCGCGCCCGTCCCAGCGCGACCGTCAACGCCCGTCGTTGCGACCACGCCGACCGCAGCGCGGCCGACACCGCCCGTCGTCACGACCGCGCGCGCCGTAGCGTCAACGAAGACATCGAGCGCGGCCGTCTCCGCGCCCACGCCGCGTGGCACGGCGGTCGCGTCGACCAGCACCAACACCAACACCGACACGATGGCCGCCCCGCTCACGCAAGCCGACAAACAGCGCGCCGACGCCGAGCGCAATCTGAAAGCCGCGCACGGCTATCTGCAACGAGGCAATCTGGCGGCGACCAGAGCACGCCTCGCCGCCGTAACCACCGCGCAGCCCGACAATCGCGACGCGCGCAGCATGCGCGCCCAGGTGAGCACGCTAGAGCAGCAACGCGACGCGTTGCTGAGCCTCGCGCGCGGCTGCAGCAACGTGGGACATTGGGAGTGCGCGTCGCACAACGCCAACGAAGCGTTGCGGATCGATTCGAGCAGCAAGGCCGCGCAACGGCTCGTCGCGCTCGCGTCGCACGAGTCGGCGTGGCAAACCATGCAGCCGACGGCGGAAGAGTCGCGCGCATTGCGCGATCTGCTGCGTCACCACTAAGGATTGCGAGGTATCTCGCGGGACGGCGGCACGGGCGTGCAGTCGATCACGCCCGCCCGCGCGGCGCCCCGAAAGACGCGCGCGCGGGCAGCAGTGTCAGCCGGCGATGCTGTCGTAGCCGTAATAGCCGCCCTGATACCCCGAGCCGAGAAACGCCGCTTCCTGCGGCACGTCGGTGAGCAGCACGCCGCGCAAACCGACGCCACCGTTACGCAGGCGTTTGGTGGTTTCGATGATCTCATGCAGCGGTTGACGCCCATGCCGCACGACGAGCAGCGTCGTCGCCGCGTATTTGCCGATCAGCGTCGAGTCGGTCACGGCGAGCACCGGCGGCGTGTCGATGATCACGACGTCGTATTGCGGCTTCAACACCTCGAGCATCGCTTCGAAGCGTTTGCTCATCAGCAGCTCGGCCGGGTGCGAGGGCAGCGTGCCTTTCGCGAGCACGTCGAGGTTGGGCAGCACGTCGCGCTGGATCATCGCGTTGAGATCGCCGCCGCACAGCACGTCGGACAGTCCCGGCCGATGGCTGACGCCGAAATGCGAATGCACGTCGCCGCGTCGCATGTCGCCGTCGATGATCAGCACGCGCTTGTTCGCCGACGCGACCAGCGTCGCCAGATTCACCGACAGGAACGACTTGCCCGCATCGGGCCGCGAGCCGGTGATCATCACGACGTTGTTGGCCGCATGATCGAGCGACAGCTGCAGCGAGGTGCGCAAATTGCGCACCCCTTCCACCGCGATATCTTCGGGCGCCTGTTGCGCCAGCACATGCTGCCCGCGCTGGCGCAGCGACACCTTTTCCTGCAGGCGCAACTGCGTCTGGCTGCGCGGCACCACCGCGAATACCGGCACGCCGAGCATCCCCTCGAGTTCGTCCGGGCGCTCCACGCCGCCGCGCATCGCGCGCCGCAAGAAGACCAGCAGCAAGCCGAGCGCGAGGCCGCCGCCGAGCGAGATCAGGATCACCAGCATGCGCTTCGGCCACACCGGATCGTCGGGCGTTTCGGCGAAGTCCACCACGCGCACGCCGCTCACCTGCCCCGCCTGCGCGACCCGCAGTCGCTGCACGCTGTTGAGCAGGTTCGTGTACAGATCGGTGTTCACGTGCACGTCGCGCTGCAGACGCAGCGCGGTCTGCTCGGTGTCGGGCATCGTCGAGACGCTGTGGTTCATCGTGCTCTGCGCGCCCTGCAACGCGGCGATCTGCGCATCGAGCGCGGCGACCATCGGATGATTCGGCGTAAAACGCTGCAACAGCTCCGCGCGCTGCTGCTGCAGATCGAGCAGCTTCGTCTTGTTGTCGACGATCTGCTGCAGCAGCAGCTTGCTTTCTTCACCGAGATCGACGGCGCCATGTGTATTGCGGAACTTGCCGTAGCGCTCTTCCGCGTCGTCGAGCGCCTTGCGCGCGTCGGGCAGTTGCTGTTCGAGATACGCGAGCGTGTGGTCGGATTCGGTCGAACGGCTCGCGAGATCCTGCCGCACGAACTGGCGCGCCACGTTGTTGACGATCGCCGCGGTCAGCGCCGGATCGGCGCCTTCGAGACTCACGCGGATCACGCCGGAGTCCTCCGCCGTTTCCTGCACGACCATCGTCTTCGCCAGACGCTCTACCGTGCCGAGCGTCGACGCGCGCGTCAGCTCGAAACGCGAGCCGGGCGCGCCGACCAGTGTGTCGACGTGCAGCGTGACCGGGCCGACCGCGGTATCGGTTTGCACGGTCTCGCCGACGCGCCCCGACAGGATCGCGCTGCCGTGAGGATCGCGCAGCATGAAGGTGTTGCCGGCGCCCGCGACTAGCGTGAAGGTCTCGCCATACAAGTCCTTCGACATGTCGAAGCGCGACACCGCGATGCTCTCGTTGCCCCACGCGAACCCGCGCAGGTTGAAGAACGACGGCAGCCGGAACCACCAGTGCCCGTTCACGAGTCCGGCGATCTTGCTGCCGATCACCGGCAGATAACGCGGCTTCGCCGTGATGTCGAGGTGCAGCGCGCGGACCGCCTCCTCGGTGACGAGACGCGACTTCAAAAGCTCGATCTGCGCCGCGGTCGACGGCTTCGAATCGTACGCGCCGGGAAGCGGCGCCGCCGCGTCCCGGCCGTTCGCATTGACGTTCACCGCGTTCGCCGTCCTGTCCTGGACGTGAAACAGCACGTCCGAACGATAGACCGGCGGCGTGAGGAACGCGTATGCGCAACCGAGCGCGAGCGCGATCAGCGTCACGGTGAGGATCGTGCGCCAACCGCGCACGATCGTGCGCACGTAGTCCGACAGATGCAACTGCCCCGGTTCATACACGCCGGCGTAACGGTTTTCGTAATTGATTGCCATGTTTTCACCCAACAAGGCCTGCCGGTTCAGATATCGCGTCACGCATGCGTCACTTCGACACGACGACTCCCGTCACCGCCGCGTTGATCGCAGGCAACAGCAGGTTCAACACACGGTTGAAGCGAACCAGACCGCCCTGACCGACGTACACGATGTCCTTCGGCTGCAGCTCGAACTGGTTCGCAAGCAGCATCGCCACCGGCGAGGTCGCATCGAGGTGATAGATCTGCGGCGAGTCGCTGGTCGAATTGCGGATCACGAACAGCTGCTGCCCCGAGGCCGTGTTCGAGTCGAAGCTGCCGCCGTCGGAGATCGCCTGCGACAGCGTCAGCGAGCCGTTGCGCAACGGCAGCACCGTGGCCGGCTTGTTGACTTCGCCCATCACGTAGACGCCGCTGTCTTCGCGCGCGTTCACGCGCACGGTATCGCCCGGCTGCAGATAGATATCCGACGGATTGAGGCCGCGCTTGATGAGGTCGTCGATGTTCAGCCGATAGGTCTTGCCGTCGCGGATCAGATCGACCCGGCTGCGATCCGCGGTCGTGTTGAAGCCGCCGCTCAGGCCGATCGCGTTCGTCAGCGACATCGGAATGTCGTTGATCGATTGCGTGCCCGGTGTGCGCACTTCGCCGTCGATATACACCGTCGCGTTACGGAACGACGCGACGCGCACCGTCACCTCGGGCTTCTGATAAACCTTGCTCAGCCGCGAATGCAGCTCGCGCTGGATCGTCGCGACGTCCTTGCCGGCGACGTGCAGGTTGCCCGCGTACGGAAACTGGATGTCGCCGTTCTCGTCGATCAGGAAGCCCGGACTTGCATCGGAAGGGCGCGAGGTCGTCGGCGGCTGTCCCAGCGCGGCCGCGAGTTCCGGGTGATCCCACACGACGATCTGCAGCACGTCGCCGGGGCCGACCCTGTACATGGCCGGCTTGCCGAACAGACCCGTCGTCGTCGGCGGCAACACCGAGGCACTCTGGTCGGCATTCAGCTTCTTCAGCAGTTCCAGATTGATATCGGTGATCGGAATCTGCTTCTGCTGCGAGGCTTCGGTACTGAATTCGCCACCCGTCTCCTGAATCGCGGCCGGCGTGACCATCCGTTGTCCCGGTACGACCTGACATCCGGAAAGCAATGCTGCGCTTGCGAAAACCACAAGACTTCCTGTGCGAAAACCAAGTGAGCTCATGATCTTTACTCCTTCGCCCCGAGGCGTTGTTATCGACTTTCTAGTAAGCGTTTCGATGCACCAGTCCGGCGACAATCGTCGCGCCGATGATCCGCATGTCGAGTGCGAACGACCAGTGTCCCAGGTAGTACAGGTCATGTTCGACGCGACGCTCCATCTTCTCGATGCGGTCGGTTTCGCCACGGAAGCCGTTGATTTGCGCCCAGCCCGTGATTCCCGGTTTGATCCGGTAGCGATTGATATAGCCCGCGACCACCTTCTGATAGAGGTCGTCGTGCTCGAGCGCATGGGGACGCGGCCCTACGACCGACATGTCGCCACGCAACACGTTGAAAAATTGCGGCAGCTCGTCGAGGCTCGTGCGGCGCAGAAACGCGCCCACTTTCGTCACGCGCTTGTCGTTGCGCGTCGCCTGGCTCAAAGTGCCCTTCGCTTCGGTATGCACGCGCATCGAGCGGAACTTGTAGATCGTGAACACTCGGCCGTCCGCGCCCTTGCGCTTCTGTCTGAACAGCACCGGTCCGCGCGAGGACAGCTTGACCGTGATCGCGATGCCAAGCAGCAGCGGCGCGAGGGCAACGATCGCCGCCGCGGCGAACAGCCGGTCGAAGATTTCCTTTTTCAGCATCGCGTTGGCCGACAGCGGCGAGGCGACCAGATTGATCGCCGGCACGCCGAGCAGATCGACCACGCCACTGCCTTCGAATAGCGCATGGCTGCGCACGTCCGGCATGAAGCGGATATTCACGAGGTCGTCGCGGAACTCGTCGATCAGCGCGCAGATCAGCGGCTCCTCGGACAGCGACAGCATCAGCCATAGCTCGTGCACGTCGTTGGTGCGGATGTAGTCGGCCAGCAGATCGACGCGATCGAACACCGGCACGCGCGGATTCGTTATGCCGGTGTCGTCCGGGCGCGTGTTGTAGACGGCGGTCGCGCGAAAGCCCGCGGTCGGCGCCGACTCGATGCGGCGCAGGAGCGCATCGCACTGCGAACCGCTGCCGACGATCGCCACCTGATGCAGGTTCATGCCCGCGCCGCGCGCACGCGCGAGCACCGCGTGCGCGATCACCCGATTCGCGATCAGCAGGCCACCCGTCGTCGCGGTCCAGTACGAGAACCACAGCCGCGACACGATATCGATGCGATGCAGCGAGTACATCAGCACGAGCGCGCAGGCCTGCACGATCAGCCACGCGAGCGACACCTGACCGGCGAGCCCGAGCTTCGAGCGGCCGCGCCATGATTCGTAGACGCCGAACGCGGGGAAGATCGCGAGCGCGAACGCAGCCGAAAACATCACCAGCGCCCAGTAGAAACCCGACTGGCCGAGATAATCAAAGCGGATCCGCGACGCCACGGTCGCACCCGCCAATACCAGAGCGACATCGAAAATCCGCGCGAGCAGATCCTGAAACTTGCGCATTTTACTTACCTCGTTCTGCCGTTCCTGTACGCAAAAAGGGGCGTGCATGGGCTGCCTACGGGCAGCGGCCGTAGTTGTCGTCAAACCTCACGATGTCGTCTTCGCCGAGATAGGTACCCGACTGGATTTCGATGATTTCGAGCGGCACCCTGCCGGGGTTTTCAAGCCGGTGACGCGTGCCGAGCGGAATGTAGGTCGATTCGTTTTCGCTGAGCAGGAACTGCTCTTCGCCGCGCGTGACGAGCGCGGTGCCGCGCACGACCACCCAATGCTCAGCGCGATGATGATGGAGTTGCAGCGACAGCTTTGCGCCGGGCGTCACGACGATGCGCTTGACCTGGAAGCGCTCGCCGCGATCGATCGAGTCGTAGAAGCCCCACGGGCGCCGCACCTTGCGATGCGCGTCGGCCTCCGGCGCGTGCTGCGCCTTGATGCGCGACACGAGCCCCTTGACGTCCTGCACATGCGAGCGATCCACCACGAGCACCGCGTCCGCGGTCTCGACCACGACGACGTTCGCGGTGCCGACGCACGCGACGAGCCGCCCTTCCGAATGCGCATAGCAGGACACCGCGCCTTCGAACGCCACGCGGCCGCGCCCGGCGTTGCCGTTCGGGTCCTTCTCCATCGCGGCCCATACCGCGTCCCATGAGCCGAGGTCGGACCAGCCGGCTTCGAGCGGGATCACGACGCCGGGCGGAATGACCGTGGCTCGACTTTGAGCTTGCATATCGTTCTGTGCCGCGCCTTGCGCTTCGACGTTGCTCGCGCTGTCGTCTTGCGCCGGCGGCGGTTCGGTCAAACGCTCCATCACCGCGTAGTCGATCGAATCGGCGGGCACGTCGAGGAACGCGTCGTGCGATGGCCGGAATACGTCGCCGTCCTGCTTGCCGCTCGCGAACGCGGTTGCGCACGGCGCATGCATGTCGGGCCGCAGCGCCGCGAGCGTGTCGAGCCACACGCGCGCACGCACGACGAAGATGCCGCTATTCCACCAGTAGGTGCCGGCCGCCAGGTATTGCCTCGCGATTTCCTCGGCGGGCTTCTCGACGAAACCGTCGATCGCGTGGCCGCCAGCGGCCAATGCCGCGCCGATCCGGATATAGCCGAAGCCGGTGTCGGGGCGCGTCGGCGGCACACCGAGCGTCGCAATCGCGCCCTCGCTCGCGTGGTGCGCCGCGCACGCTAGCGCGCGCTGCAGGGCAGGCAGGTCCGCGATCGCGTGGTCGGCCGGCATCACGATCAGGATCGCGTCGTCGCCGGCCGCGCACGCGAGCGATGCCGCGAGCGTCAGCGCGGGCGCCGTATCGCGGCGCGCGGGCTCGACGATCAGACGCGCGTCGACGCCGTTTTCATGCAACTGTTCGGCGATCACGAAGCGATGCTCCTCGCCGCACACGACGATCGGCGAAGCGTCGACGCTCCAGCCCGCCGGGAAGCCCTCGAGGCGCCGCGCGGTCGCCTGCAGCAGCGAGTCGGAGCCGACCACGTCGATCAGCTGCTTCGGAAAGTTTTCGCGCGACACCGGCCAAAGCCGCGTGCCCGAGCCGCCCGCGAGAATGACCGGGACGATGTGTGCGCAGCGCGCGCCAGCAACCCCGGCGCTTGCGCCGTTCGGCTCGACGGATCGGGCGCTCACACCTGCCTGCGTCAACATATCGGGAATCCTTTTCGATCTGCAAGGTACGACGAACAACGGACCGGTCCCCGCCTGTCACGCGCGGTTACCGGGCTGGCTCCGTCGGTGCTACTCGCCTGCCATGCGGCGGCTTTGAATCCTGAACTCGGTCGGCGAAATCCTCATCCGCTTGCGAAACACTTTCGCGAGCCGGTCGCCGTTGCCCATCCCGGTGCGCCGGGCGATCTTGTCGACCGGCAATTCCGATTCGGTCAACAGGCTGCACGTCACCGCGAGGCGCTCGTGCAACAGGAAACTCGACGGCGTGATACCCATTTCCATCTTGAAGCGGCGCAGAAAGTTGCGCTCGCTCATCGCCGCGAACTGCGCGGCATCCGCAATCGAAATTGACTGCTGGCAGTTTTCCTGCAGCCAGCGCGCCGCCGCGCGAACCTTGGCGCCGGGACTCATGCCGCCGTCCTCGCCGAGCAGCGGCGCGAGGTTCGTGCACGAGTCGGACAGCAGCCGCTCGGCAGCCGAGCGCGCGGTCGCGTTGCCCAGATCGCGCTTGATCATCGCGAGCGCGCTGCGCATCGATTCCAGCCGGTCGCTAAGGTCGACGACGCCCTGCTCCGCCGAGCCCGCGCCATTTCTGGCCAAGGCCGGCTGGTGCGGGTCGCTCTCTTCCTTGTCCTCGGGCAGGGCCGCCGCGTCGAGCACCGCGCGCCCTTCGGCGATCGGCCGGATCATCGCGGTGTTGCGACGCACGCGCCGCAGCCATCCAAGCAGACGCTCATCGCGCGCCGCCGCCGCCGCGCCCTTGCCGCCCGCCACATAGAGCGCGTCGAAGCCGCCGTAATGGCGCGCGTCGAGTCCGTCGGTCCAGACGCGCAAACCCGACGACGAAATCACCATGCCGCCGCCGGCGGACAAGAACGACACGTCGTACAGCCACGCGCCCGAACCGGAGGTGGCGAGTTCGTTGGCAGCCTGGAACACCTCGGCGATCACGCCCGCCCCTTGCAGCGAGCAGTCGTTGAACAACAGAATCGCGACACGACGCACGCCCTTGTTCGGAGCGTGCACCCAGCGCAGCATTGCAGACTCCAGACTCGCGCAGGTCATAGTCATCCTCTCGACAGAAAACGATCTACTACACCTTTTACGATCACGCACAATGCGAACTCCGCGCAGTGCATCATAGCGACGGCCTCCGGCGCTCTGCCGTCATGTCCGAAAGTGCAGACATATTGGCACTATGAATACGTGATCGGCCAGTGCAATTCGGCACAATACCGAAACGACCGTCTTTTCACTGAATTAATCGTCTAACCGCATATGGTTGAATATGCACTCGCAAATCTTAATGCAATTTGAAAAATGAATGCGTACGCCAGCGCACACTGCGCGGCTACTCGAAAAGCGGCGTGTCTCCGGCTTATGTACCCACCGAAGCGTATTTTAAAAGAGTTTTTTTGCCGAGATCGGCTATTGATGAGTGGAACACCCCCGCCCCTACCAAGCGGGCCCGGCTCCATCGACAACGTCCCCTGAGGATCCGCGCAAGCGCCGCGCAACCGACCCTTGCGCCGTCCAATGCAAGCACTCAACGCGCCAGAAAAGATTATTTAATTCATTTTTACTGATGGCGGGAATATAAACGTGGCGATTAACGTTTCAAACCTGAAACACGGATATCGGACGACTTTAGCGCCCCCGCAATAGGTGGGCCAATGGCGGAATAAGTCGGGTGCGAGCGGGTGCATTTCCGCCAACCGATTGCGGAAATGGACTACGAGGTTTCCGCAAGGGGGATCGAGGACAGCAAACGAAGTCCGCCATCCCTACGCAACGACTGTGACACCCGGGCAAAACGCGCCGCGTAATGGCACGACGCGACGATAGTTCGGCGTCGCCTGACAGGTTTACGGCGGGCAAGCGCACATAGAAGTGGTTCTGAACGGGTTACGATGCCCCCGACAAACGCGCTGGACCGCACACATGAACGGCATTTCATGGATCACGCTGATACTTGCCACGATGATCGGCGGGTTCCTGTTCGCAATGATCGGCGTGGTGCTGCTCGCGCTGCTGCTCGGCAACGTATCGGACCGGCTGTCGAGCAACGACGAGACTCGCCAGGACTCCTAGCTACTTCGAAAGATCCTCGAGCGCGACATCGCGCGTCTTCGGTCCCAGCGTACCGATCGCGACCATGACGATCGCCATTGCCCCCGAGATGAACACGAACACGCCGTTCACGCCGAAGCGGCCGAGGCAGGCGGCGATCACGAACGCCGAGAACATCGCCGAAATCCGGCTCCACGAGTAGACGAAGCCGACCGCGCGCGCGCGGATGCCGGTCGGAAACAGTTCGGCCTGGTACGCGTGATAGCTGTATGAAATGATGTTGCCCGCGAGCACGAGGCACACGCCGAGACTCACGAGCAGCACCGTCTCGCGCGCCTGGCTGAACGCGAGTCCGCACACGACGTTGACCGCCGCCATGCAGACGATGACGGTCTTGCGCTCGAAGCGATCGGCGATCAGCAGCCCCAGCAACGGCCCGAGCGGCGCCGCGATCGCGATGATGCTCGCGTACATCAGACTCGTCGTCACCGTGATGCCCTGCTTCATCAGCAGCGTCGGAATCCAGTTCGCGAAGCCGTAGTAGCCCATCGTCTGGAACACGTGAAAGATGATCAGCATCAGCGTGCGCCTGCGATACGGCGGCACCAGCAGATCACGAAACGCGGCCCGCGCGCGCACCGGTTCGGGCAGCGCGGGCTCGGGCAACGGCAGGCCGCATTGGCGCCGATACTCGCGCGCGACGCGTGCTTCGAGACGCGTCATCACCGCGTCGGCTTCGTCGAGGCGGCCTTTTTGCGCGAGCCAGCGCGGGCTCTCCGGCAAGCCGCGGCGAATCCACCACACCACGATCGCGCCAATCGCGCCGATCAGCACGACCACACGCCAGCCGTCGAGACCGAACAGGCGTTGCGGCACCAGCAGATACGACAGGAACGCGACGATCGGCACCGCGCAGAAGCCGACCGCCTGCGAGCACGCCGAAGCGCGCCCGCGAATGTGCTTCGGCACGAGTTCGGAAATATACGTGCCGATCGTGACGATCTCGACGCCGATGCCGATCCCCGCGATAAAGCGCCAGCAGTTCAATCCGAGCGCCGTATGCTGGAAAGCCATCACGACGTTGGCCGCCGTGTACCACAGCAGCGACCAGGTGAAGATCGCGCGCCGGCCGAAGCGGTCGGCGAGAAAGCCGCACGCCGCCGTGCCGATGAACAGGCCCGCGAACAGCGCGGCGATGAAACTCGCGACGCCGCTCGTGCCGAACAGGCCGCGCGTCGTGGCCGTCAGCAGGCCGCTGTGCACGAGTCCCGGCGCGATATAGCCGGAGTACATCAGGTCGTAGAGTTCGAAGAACATGCCGAAGCTCAGCAGCATCACGAGCTGCCAGATCGTGCGGGTCGCGGGTAGCCGGTCGAGCCGCGCGGAAATGCGCGCGCCGTCGAGCGCGATCGCGCCGGCGCGGTCCGAGCCTGCTGCATCTGCGCCCGCGTCCGTGGGTGAGCCGTCGAGCGCGCCGGCATCGCCGAGCGCCGTTGAGTACATCGCCTGATTCGACGATTTCATCGTCTGTCTCCAGAATTATTGGTCTATTGCCCGCTGCAGCGGGTCAAGCGCGGCACGACGCTCACGCAGCCGCGCGCGGCGCCCGCGATTGCACGCCACCGCCGAACTCCGCGATCCGCGCGTCGTCGAACCCGAGTTCGCGCAGCACCTCGACGGTGTGCTCGCCGATCTTCGCGATCGGCCGACGCGGCCCGAGACGCGCACCGTCGAGCGAAATCGGCAGCAACGGCATCGCGGTTTCGCTGCCGTCGTCGAGCGTCAGCGGCACCAGGCCGCCGCTCGCGTTCAGGTGCGGATCGTCGAACAACTCCTCGGGCTTCGTGATGGACGCGAACGGAATGTGATTGCGCTCGAACAGCGGCACGAGCGTCGCGCCGTCGAGACGGCTCAGGCTTTCGCCGAGCGTCTGCAGCAGCCAGCCGCGCGCGAGCACGCGGTCGTTGTTGGTCGCGAGGCGCGCATCGGCGAGCAGATCGTCGCGTTCGAGAATCGCGCACAGCGCGCGCCACTGCGCGTCGCCGGTCGCGGCGATGAACATCTGCTCGCCGTGCGCGAGCGTAAACACGTCGTAGACGGCCCAGGCGCTGATGCGCTCGGGCATCGGCGCGGCGGCCACGCCGGTCGCCGCGAACTGCTGCATGTGCTGCGCCGAGAGCAGCACGCAGTTCTCGAACAGCGCGCTCTGCACCTCCTTGCCGCAGCCGCTCGCGTGCCGTTCGTGCAGCGCCGCCAGCACGCCGATCGCGCCGAACATGCCGCCCATGATGTCGTTGACCGAGCTGCCCGCGCGTAGCGGACGGCCCACCGGACCGGTCATGTACGCGAGGCCCGCCATCATCTGCACGACTTCGTCGAGCGCCAGACGATGTTCGTACGGACCATTGAGAAAGCCCTTGTGGGACACGTAAATCAGCCGCGGATTGCGCTCGCGCAGCGTCGCGTAATCGAGGCCGAGACTCGCCATGCGGCCGGGTTTGAAGTTTTCGATGAAGACGTCGGCGCTATCGACGAGTTGCTTCAGCGCGGCGAGACCGGCTTCACTGTCGAGATCGAGCGCGACGCTCTTCTTGTTGCGATTGAAGGTGCGGAAAAAGCCCGCGCCGGTGCCGAGCAGCCGGCGCGTGCTGTCGCCGCGCGGCGGCTCGACCTTGATCACTTCGGCGCCGAGGTCGCCGAGAATCATGCCGCAGGTCGGACCCATCACCATATGCGACAACTCGATCACGCGGATGCCCGCGAGCGGCAAGGTACCCGGCTGCGGCGAGGACGTCGACGACGAAGCTGAAGTAGCGGAGGAAAGCGGAGTCATTGCGGCACCTGCGGAACGGAAGAATGGGGACAACGCAAAGATTCGGCGTAGCTGGCGGAGTCGCGCGCGACCGCTTGCGCGTGCGCGAACTGTTTCGGCAATCCCGCTCGCGCGAGATAGCCGTACAGCGGCTCGCCCGGCAGCGCTTGCGCCAGCACCGCGCGCGATGCGAGTAGCCGCGCGATGTCGATACCGGTGTCGTAGCCCATGCTGTGGAGCATGAACACGAGGTCTTCGGTATTGACGTTGCCGGTTGCGCCCGGCGCATGCGGACAGCCGCCGAGACCAGCCAGCGACGCATCGAACTCGCGGATCCCGTGCTGCAGCGCGACCAGCGTGTTGGCGAGCCCGAGGCCGCGCGTGTCGTGGAAATGCAGCGAGCGCAGCCTGTCGCCCGCGACGTCCCGCACCAGCTCGATGACCTCGCCGACCTGACGCGGCGTCGCTTCGCCGGTCGTATCGCCGAGCGCGATCACGTCGGCGCCGGCCTGCACCGCGGCGCGCGCGATCGCGGCGATATCCGCGTACGGCACGGCGCCCTGCAGCGTGCAGCCGAACACCGTCGACAAACCGGCGATCAACTCGGCGCGGCGCCCACCTGCCGGGGACGCGCCATCGATCAGCTCGCGCATCGCGGCGAACGCGTCGATCATCTCGGCGGGCGTCTTGCGCACGTTCGCGACGCTATGCGCGGCGCTCACCGAAATCGGCGCGACGATGCGCTCTACGCCAGCCTCGAGCGCGTGCTGCGCGCCCTTCAGGTTCGGCACGAGCGCGCTCACGCTGAGATCGTCGAAGCTACGGGCGTGGGCGACTACCTCGGCGGCGTCCGCCATTTGCGGCAGCAGCTTCGCCGGCACGAACGACACGACCTCCATGTGGCGCACGCCGGCCGCGTAGGCGGCGTCGATCCAGCGCCGCTTGTCGTCGGTGGACATGATGCGGGCAATGCTTTGCAGACCGTCGCGCAGACCGACCTCGGTCACGACGACGCGCTCGCGGGTTTCATTCATTGGTTGGAATCCTGGTCGTGGACGCGGGCTTCAGAGGCCCGTTGGATGGAAGTGATGCGCTGACTGGGTCACAGCGTGCCCGCGTGACGACGCGCGGCAAAGTCTGCTTTGACGAAGCACACCATCGCCGCTCGCGATGGCCGCTCAGGCCGATGGGGCGGGCTTTGGCGCTCGCCTGGGTGAAATGCCTAGGGGTTTGTCTGGGGAGGTGGCGAAGGCGTGGGTGACGAGGTGCGTCGCCCGTCTTATCTGGCGCTCAGCAGATGCTCGAGCAATCGCGCGGCCGCCAGCGTCAACGCCGCGCGATCGCGCATGCAGATCACGAAGCGCCGCGCGGCCCAAGCCTCGCGCAACGGCACGGCGACGATGCCGTACTCGTCGGCCGCATGGCGCGACAGCGCCTCGCGCGGCAGGATCGCGACCGCGAGACCCGCCTGGATGAAGCGATAGGCGGCGTCGAACGTCGATACATAGGTGCGGTAATTCAACTCGCTGCCCTTCTCCAGCGCGATGCGCTGCATCAGCGCATTGACCGACGCATTCGATGCGAGCCCCAGATGATCGAACCCGAGCGTCTGCTCGAAGCCGATCTGCGTCTCGCCCGCGAGCGGATGCGCGCGCGGCACGATCAGCGCGAGATGGTCGGCGCGATACGGCAGCGTGTCGAGACTGCCGAGCGGCACCGTGTCGCGGCAGATGCCCAGATCGGCGACGCCCTCTTCGAGTCCGCGCACGATGTCCGCGCTGACGCGCTCCTCGACGTCGACGCGAATCGCCGGATTCGCCTGCAGAAACGCCGACAACGCCTTGGGCAAAAACTCCACCATCGACGACACGTTCGCCAGCACGCGCACATGCCCACGCGCGCCGGCCGCGTACTCGCTGAGCTCGGCCTGCAGGCGTTCGTGGCCGCGCATGATGAGCCGCGCGTGGCGCAACAGCGCTTCGCCGGCGGCGGTGGCGCGCACGCCGCGCTGGCTGCGCGACAGCAACGCGACATCGACGAGCGCTTCGAGATCGGCGAGCCGCTTGCTGACCGCCGACGGCGCGATGAACTCACGCTCGGCCGCGCGCGCGATCGTGCCTTCCTCGCACACGGCGATGAACA
Source organism: Paraburkholderia sp. UCT31 (assembly GCF_014397655.1). Taxonomy (NCBI): domain Bacteria; kingdom Pseudomonadati; phylum Pseudomonadota; class Betaproteobacteria; order Burkholderiales; family Burkholderiaceae; genus Paraburkholderia; species Paraburkholderia sp. UCT31. Next base: position 209,939 of record NZ_VZQP01000007.1, on the reverse strand, counting down.
AGCGCAGCGTCACCTGATCGATTTGCCACATCGGCGCAGCGGATTCGTGGATTGGGGGTGGGGGAATTATGGGTCATCGTTGAAAGCCGCGGAGGGGTTTCTGGCACTTGCGTAATCTGGCACCTGGATTCTGGGGAGTTGGGAGGAAATTGCTGGATCGTCCAACTGAAGGAGGTGCTCGCGGCCACGCATCAACGAAGCACACCTTCGGTGCGTTCACGCTTCCCACGCTTGACGCTCGAACGGAAAGCCCCGTAAAGCGAGGCGATTATTGCAGCCGTACCGTTCGGAAGCTATTGGGCTTCGGGTGGCTCGACTCCGATAGACTCCAGCGTTTCCGTAATTGAGGTGGTTTCGCGTAGATCGCTGCCGGTTATTTGCCGACGGTGGCTATCAAAAAACTCCGTCTTAGTATCGATTACAAGAGTAATAGGAGTGCCGCCATGCGGACTATGCCAGATAGCCTGGAACCTGTATGGCCCCATTCGCGCGCCGCCCATATGGGGCATTGTCGGACTATCTATTCGGACTCCCCATCCCGTATCTGCAACCGAAAACGATTGCAATATAAATTCCTTGAATTGCGGGCGATCCTTCAGCATTGGCACGATATTATCGTTGAAGCTAACCGCCCCTTCTGCGTAGGCAGTCGGCACAAGCAACGTACAGAACAACCAGGCGCTGAGTGCCTGTGCTAAACGTTGTTTATCCATAACCCTATTGCTCAATGGTGGCGCCGGTTTGCGTGACCCGACTGCGTGGAGCCACGCCTGAACGAGGCAGCATCGCGCGCTATCTGCCGCGTTGGCCATTCTTTTCCGAGCACGTCTGTGGCTCGATACTGTGCTTTAGTCCACCGGGGACAGATTCCGGCTGGTCTTTTTCCGGCGGCTCTATCGTCACACTCTCGATGTATTCTTGAATGCGAATCGCCTTTTTCAAATCGCCTCCCACCTTCTTCCCGCGCGCGTCGATAAAATCAGTGTGCGTATTTATAGTGAGAATCACTGGCTTTACACCGGAATTCCCGTGCCAATTTGCCCACATTGAGTAAGGCCCGATTCTATCCCCTCCTAGAGCCTTCGATTGAATGTCGCCGATTCGCGTCCCCATTGGATCGCCGACGATATCGAAGTTACAAAGCACGAGCTCTCTCAAAACGGAGTTTTTATTCAATAGCGGAATGATTGTCGAATCAAAATCGACCGATCCCGTCCCATCTAGCGCGAAAGAGACAAATGGAAAAAACAACAGGAGAGGAAAAGCTTTTTTCATTTAATAACCCAGGAATTTGACACGGGCGTTCTGGAGATCCCCTCCGGATGCTTGCCATGCGCGCGTCGCCGCGCTTCCGGGACCACTGAAGTGGTCGATATGTGCGCCGCGAATGCCACCGCCCGTATCATCGGCAGACCGCTCGCCGACTATTCGCCTACCGTCGCAAGAGGCAATATAAACCCGCGAACGCCCGGGAATAACGGTAGGATCAATAGCTATCGAACGATTCGCCACTACATCAGCAAACCGACCATGTGCGGCGTCAGTTTCACTCAGGCGCGCTTGTGCAGGCTTGTTAAGGATATCCGGATTTCCGGCTGCATTTTTATGCCATCCGTTGCCGCCACCATTCCACCGGACGAAACGATGATCCAACGTCTCGCCTGTTCCCTGCATTGGTACGCCGGTTGCACCATATAGGAAGTCTTGCCGATGGCTTCCAGACACGCCAAGCGCCTGAACCATTGGGCCGTGCGCATCACGTTCGTCTGCAATGATGTAATGCGTAACCTGAAAGCCAGCTTCGTACCATGCTTCTTTCAGCTTTATCCGCAGAGGAACCGCCGTTATATCCTCGTCGGCGACCGCAAGTGTCAAGTCTCCTGATTCGCGCGATTCGAGAATAACCGTCGCGCAACCGTCTAAATCGGTTGGGCCCGAGACCTGTACTGTGTCGTTCGGACGGCTACTGCTGATAGATATGGTGCGACCGAAAACAGAATTTCGTCGACGACTTTTCACTATGACTTTGATAGCCAGACGGTACAGAATCCTTCCGCGCATCACACGCGAGGATGAGGGAATGATAGGCAACTTGTCGCCGTAACTGTTGTCTGGAATATTCCACGACAACAGGTTCGCTGCAATCCGAACTTCAACGCACGAGTCCGGGTTTGTGTTCGTACACGCGGTGTCGTGAACCGTTAGCCAATCCGGACTTTCCGGCATTCCTATTTCTCCAATTGAAGTTTGAGGCTTGCTGTTCCGCGAGTAACTACGCGCACAGTGTGTCCGCTCTGGCTTGTGGTTCCCGCTATCACCCGTTTACCGTCAACAACAATTCTGTAACGCACGTTGGCGAGGGGTTGGCCATCGCTTTTTTTGAGCACGTAATACTCGTCGTGAGTGCGAATTTTCGACGTCAGCGCTGAGGCTGCCGTGCGACCGCGGCAATCGCACGCCCATGCATAACCCAGGGCGTCGGCCATTTCGTAACCGTTCGAATACGACCGAAGCCTATCCTGCGGAAACCATTCGCCAGTTTCGACGTTCATCGCCATTGCAGACGGCATTGGCGGGAAGTTTGAGTATATTGAATAGGTGACACGACAAACTTGACACTCTTCCTCGCCCGCGGCACCTGCCTGTTTCTGCTGTCCCATTTGACCTATTTTGATTTTCCAGAAAACACTCGGCGAATTAAGCATCTAAACGGGAGCACGGTCAATGATTTTAATTTGAGACAAAACTTCATTGACAGATATTAACGATTGCTCTGGCCATCTCATTTTTAGGCGATTTTTTCCCGATATCACGGCCAAACAAAAAAGCGGCATTGAGCGGCATTTTTGTTTTTCTGACAAAAAAGCCGTTGTAAGCGAGCGGGGCGATGTTAGCTTTCATCGCCATGCTGGCCGATCCGCTGAAGCGAGTCATCGCGCGTCGAGTCTCACCCATCCCCGCCCTTGCCCGCAATTTCCGGTCTGGCTATGCTGGCGGGTGCGCCGGCTGCCCGCAGGCGACCGCCCCAACCAGAACAACGCTCGAGAACCCGCCCATGTCCACCACCAGTCTGTTTTTCACGGCCGCCGGCGTCGGCCTCGCGATCGCCGCGCCGGTCGGCCCGATGGGCATGCTGTGCATCCGCCGAACGCTGAGCGGCGGTCCGCGCGCGGGACTCGCGATCGGCTTCGGCATCGCCAGCGGCGACGCGGCCTACGGGCTGATCGCGGCGCTCGGCCTCGTCGGCATTTCGCAGTTCATGCTCGCGTACGACCGCCCGCTGCATCTGCTCGCGGGCCTGTTCCTGCTGTATCTCGGCGTGCGCGCGCTGCTGCAGAAGCCGCCCGCTGAAACCGCCGACGGCAATGGCAATGGCAATGGCAACGGCAAGCTCGCGCAGATCGGCCGCGCCGGCGCGCTGCGTGCGTACGCGAGCGCGCTGCTGTTAACGCTGACCAATCCGCAGACCGTCATCATGTTCGCGGCGCTATTCACGACGCTCGCGCCACGCGGCGCGTTCTCGCCGGCCATCGCGCTGACGACGGTCGGCGGTGTGTTCGCCGGCTCGATCGCGTGGTGGTGCTGTCTGGTGACCATGGTGTCGCTCGCGCGTCATGCGATCGGCAGCAGGCTACGCATCGCGATCGATCGCGTGGTCGGCTTCACGCTCGCGGCGTTCGGCGTCGTCGAAATCCGCCGCGCGCTCTGAGCGGCACCTCACACGCCACGCGGCACATCAGCGCCGTACACGCCGAACGCAGCCCGCTGCCAGCCGCGACGCGCTCCCCCTGAACAAGTGGCGCACGCCGGCGCGGCAGTTTTGCGACAATAGCGCCTTTCGCCGCTGAGGCGCCGGCCGACGCGGCCGTGCAGCGCACCGCACGCCGCCGCACCCACCCGGCGCGTCCGCCGGCCTTGCCGCCCCAACCCTTCACCCGCGCTGCGTCAGCTGTCCGTTCAATGGCTCTACCCCACATCGATCTGCTGTACTCCGTCTCCGGCCTGTTCGTCGGCTTTCTGGTCGGGCTGACGGGCGTCGGCGGCGGCTCGCTGATGACGCCGATCCTCGTCCTGCTGTTCAAGGTGCACCCTGCCACCGCGGTCGGCACCGACCTGCTGTACGCGGCCGCCACCAAGGCGACCGGCACGCTGGTGCATGGGCTGAAGGGCTCGGTCGACTGGCAGGTCACGCTGCGCCTCGCGGCCGGCAGCGTGCCCGCGGCGACCGTCACGCTGATCCTGCTGCATCGCTATGGAATGGATACGCCTGGCGCGGGCCGGCTGATCCAGGTCGTGCTCGGCGCGGCGCTGCTGATTACCGCGATCGCGCTGGTGTTCCGTCCGCAGCTCGCGGCGCTCGGCGCGCGCAAGCAACGCGCGCCGAGCCAGGCACGCACGCTCGCGCTGACCATGCTGACCGGCGCGACCCTCGGCGTGCTGGTGTCGTTGACGTCGGTGGGCGCGGGTGCGATTGGCGTGACGGTGTTGATGCTGCTGTATCCGATGCTGCCGACGACGCGCATCGTCGGCTCCGACATCGCGCACGCGGTGCCGCTGACCTTGCTCGCGGGCGCCGGACATTGGCTGCTCGGCTCGATCGACTGGTCGATGCTGCTGTCGCTGCTGGTGGGATCGCTGCCCGGCATCGCGATCGGCAGCTATCTGGCCTCGCGCGCGCCGGACGCGCTGCTGCGCAATCTGCTCGCCGCGACGCTGACGCTGGTCGGCGTGCGGCTGGTGTTGTCGTGAGGCGCTGAAGACGCGTCAAGCGCGCACACCGCAACCCGTGTCTATTTGAAAAACCGGCAGGTCAGATCCGCCTCGAACTGCCTGACCCACTGACCGTGGCGGTCGTAATACGACTGTGACCAGCTGCCGCGCCGCACGGTGACGACCCGCTCGTGCGCCGGCTCACCGGGTGCCGCGCTCGCGCTGATGTCGAAATGCGCGGGCGCGAAACCGTGTCGCGCGCACACCAGTTCGAATGCCGCGCGATCGCCGATCGGCAGATCGATATAGCGAAACAGCGTGGTTTCCATGACCTTGGCTCCCCCTTCCCTCTTGGTCACAGTACGCCTCGCGATGCGTCGGTAATGTGTCGCAGCGCACGAATCCGCGACGGCCGCGCCTCCATCAGGACCTGTGCGTGCGGCAAGCCGCATTGCTGCGGTCCCGCAAATCTCGCGAGTGCCACGCCATAAAACCGGCGGCGAAAAAAAGCTCCGGCGAACATGCCGGAGCCTCCAGGTTGATAGACCTCGCGACGCGATGCAAGCGCGGCGTCAAACCGTCTACGCGACGCCGGTGACGGCGCCCATGCACCAAGCCGCTGCGCACCACCGCGCGACGCGGGCCTTGCGGCGCCGCGCGCACGCGTACCGCTTACTGCTGCACCACTTTGAGCTTGTTCGACACTGACGTTACGCCGTCGACACCCTTGGCGGCTTCGCCGGCCGCATCGATCTGTCCCTCGGTCGGCACCGAGCCGGTCAGCGTCACTGCGCCGCCGCGCGCGCGCACGGCGATGTGCGACACGTCGAGACCCTGGGTCTTCGTCAGCGCGTGGCGCACCTTACGGCCAAGTTCGTGATTCGCTGCCTTGCCGGCCTTGACGGCGGCTGCCGCCGACGCCGTATCGGTTGCCGGAGCGTTTTGGGCGTACACGTTGCACGCCACCACTATCGCCACAACCGGACCCAGTGCTTTCAGAAAACCGACCGTCTTCATAGCTCTCTTCTCCTTGGTTTCACATTGGACCGCATGAACAAGCGGCATCGTTACGACTACGGGCGGCCGTCATCGCGCGAACGCGCGCGTGAGCGACGGCCATCAACGGCTGTGACACGATGTGCAAGAGGCGAGAGAGGCTGAATACCAGCAACCGGCAAACCGCGACGTCCGCCGACGCACCCGGTTCTTGTCCGTCTTGCCGGGGTCGCGCCGCAAACGTTGGATCGCGGTAGCGATGCACAATTTAATCTAGCCGGCACAGAAGCGCAAAGGATTTAGCGCGCGGCGTGGCGCGCCGACAGCGGGTGCGTCATGCGTGCCGGATAGAAGCAGACACGCTCCGTGGTCACGCAAGAATTTGCACGGGCATCATGCCAGCGCTCATGCCGGCGTTCACCGCGGTGCTCACCATTTGTTACGCGTTTGTCGGCGTGACGGGCGGCTACGCGTTTCGCGGCCGCGCCAATCTCAGGTACCATCGGCGCGACGCGTGCTGGCGCGCGCCGCCCAAGCCGCCTTCGCGCATTCGAGCCCGATCGACCGCCGCTTTCAGATGATCCGATGAAGCCTGACACCGGCCGCACCCGCCCTACCCATCTCGTCGCCCGTTTTGTCGCGATCTCGTGGCGCGACCTGGCGGTCTCGTTCGGCCCGCTCGTGCTGCTCGTGATCGTCGCAATCTGGGCCGCCGTGCGGCTGATCCAACCCGCCCCGCCGAATACGCTGACGATTAGCGCCGGTCCCGTCGGCAGCACCTTCTGGATCGCCGCGCAGAAGTACAAGACGATCCTTGCGCGCAATCGCATTACGCTGAACGTGCTGGCCTCGCAGGGCTCGCAGGAAAATCTGAAGCGGCTGTTGGACCCGAACGCGGACGTCGACGTCGGCTTCGTGCAGAGCGGCATCGCGCCCGCCGGGCTCGACAAGGACAAAAGCCTGATGTCGCTCGGCAGCGTCGCTTACGTGCCGCTCGCGATCTTCTACCGCGGCGCCCCCGTCGACTGGCTGTCCGGGTTCAAGGGCGAACGCCTCGCGATCGGCCCCGAGGGCAGCGGCACGCGCGAGCTCGCGCTCGCGCTGCTGAAGGCCAACGGCATCGTGCCGGGCGGTCCGACCCAATTGCTGCCGCTAACGGGCGACGCCGCCGCCGACGCGCTGATCGACGGCACCATCGACGCGACCTTCCTCGCGGGCGACTCGGCGCAGCCGGCCGTGATGGGCAAGCTCTACCGCACGCAGAACGTGCGCTTCTACGATTTTTCGCAGGCCGACGCGTACACGCGCCGCTTTCCGTACCTGACGCAGCTGAAGGTGCCGATGGGCGCCTTCGACCTCGGCAAGAACCTGCCGGCGAACTCGATCAGCATCGTCGCGCCGACCGCCGAGCTGATCGCGCGCGATTCGCTGCATCCGGCGCTGTCCGATCTGCTGATCGAAGCCGCGCGCGAGGTGCATGGCGGCGCGACGACGATGCAGCGCGCCGGCGAATTCCCCGCCCCGCTCGCGCACGACTTCCCGCTTTCCGACGACGCCGCGCGCTACTACAAGTCGGGCAAGAGCTTCCTGTACCGAACGCTGCCGTTCTGGATCGCGAGTCTCGCGGACCGCCTGCTGGTGATCGTCGTGCCGCTGATCGTGCTGCTGGTGCCGGCGCTGCGCATCGTGCCCGGGTTGTACGCGTGGCGCGTCAAATCGCGCATCTATCGCTGGTACGGCGCGCTGATCGCGATCGAGCGCAGCGCGCTCGGCGAACATTCGTCGGCCGAACGCGCGTCGCTGATCGAGCAGCTCGACGCGATCGAAGACTCGGTCAACGGCATGAAGATGCCGCTCGCGTACGCGGACCAGTTCTACGTGCTGCGCGAGCACATCGGCTTCGTGCGGCGGCGGCTCACGGAAAGCCGCGACACGCGGGGCGAGCTGGACGAGGCCGACGAGCAGGCGGCCGAAAAAGTCAAAGGCTGAGCGCCCCTGACGACACCGCCGGAACCTACGCCCACCTGCCGCCACCAGGGGATATCGACCGGTGCAAGCCGGGACCGCACCGCGTAAGATCGCTACAATTTTGATCAGATAACGGACGCGCCCTCCGCGTCGTCCGACACCATGCAATCCGGGAGAAATTTATGACCGTTGGCATCGACGCCCAACAGCGGCAGTGGTTTTACGATTTCGTCTCGCCGTTCACCTACCTGCTGCTCGAGCAATACGACAAATGGCCCGGCTTCGACTTCGCGTTCACGCCGGTCGTGCTGAACGATCTGTATCGCCACTGGAGCCAGCGCTCCGCGTACAGCGTGCCCGCCAAGCGCACCTTCATGTACCGGCACGCGCTGTTTCGCGCGGAGCAGCTCGGTATCCCGTACAAAATGCCGCCCGCCCATCCGTTCGATTCGATGAAGCCGCTGCTGCTCGCGACCGCCGCGAACGGCGACGTGCAATTCGTGCGCGAGATTTTCCGCTTCATCTGGCGCGAGGGGCGCGATCCGTCGAGCGACGAAGCGTTCGCCGAGCTGTGCGAGCGCGTCGGCAAGCCGGACGGCCCGGAACTGATCCAGGACGAAGCCGTGAAGGCGCAATTGCAGCGCAATACCGCCGATGCGGTCGAACTCGGCGTCTATGGCGTGCCGACGTTTCGTCTGAACGATCAGCTGTTCTGGGGCGAGGACGCGCTGCCGATGGTGCTGTACTGCGCGCGCACGCCGAACTGGCTCGAATCGCGCGAGGTGAAGCGGATCAGTTCGCTGCCGTGGGGGCTGCCGGACAAACCAACACCGGCATGACACCGCGGTCGCTGCGGGCCGCGCCCTGGTTGCGGCTTCGGCCCGAACGAATCGATGCCGGCAGGCGTCGCGCTGATGCCGGCCATACCGTGCCCGCTATGCCGCCGAAGCGCAAACGCGCCTAAGGTTAAGCTTTCGCACCCCACGCGCGCGCCGCGCGGCGAGCTCATCGGCAGCGCCCGCGCCACCACGCTTCGATCATGGACGACACCGCCGCCTCACTCGATATCTGGCTCGTGCGCGTGCTGCGCACGCTGCTCGTCGAGCGCAGCGTCACGCAGACCGCGTTGCGGCTGAACCAGACCCAGCCCGCGATCAGCACCGCGCTGCGCAAGCTGCGCGAAACGCTCGGCGATCCGATTCTGGTGCGCGGCAAGTCGGGCATGGTGCCGACCGAATACGGCGAGTCGCTGCTCGCGGCCGCGCAGCGCGTGTTGCGCGATGTCGATTTCGTCGCGACGCCGCATGGCGATTTCGACCCGGGCCGCTCGCGCCGCACTTTTCGCGTCGCCGCGCCCGACTATCTGAACGACTTCTTCATGCCGACCGTGATCGCGCGGTTTCGCGAAGCGGCGCCGCATGCGCGGCTCGAAATCGAATCGCTGGGGCCGCGGCTCGATCATTCGGCCGCGCTCGACGCCGGCGAACTCGATCTGGTGATCGGCAACTGGCCGAAGCCCGATCCGCGCTTCGAGCGCAGCGACCTGTTCGCCGATACCGTCGTGTGCATGATGCGCGCGGACCATCCGCTGACACACGAGCCGCTCACCCGCGAAGCCTATCTGGCCGCGCCGCATCTCGCGCCGACACCCTACAGCGGCGCGCGCGGCGGCGCGATCGATACCGGCTTCGCGCGGGCGAAGGCGAGCCGGCGCATCGTCGCGACGCTGCCCTACTTCGGGCTCGTCGCGCAAACGCTACTGCAATCGGATCTGATCTTCACGACGACGCGGCGTTTCGCGATGCACTACGCGAGCATGTTGCCGCTCGCGGTCGTCGACGTGCCGATCGCATTTCCGCGCATCCGCTGCTATCAGTTGTGGCATCCGCAGCCGGATCGGCCGAGCGATATCGGCTGGCTGAGGACATTGATGTCCGAGGTGTCGGGTGAGCTGGTCGCGCGCAAGCCCCCGTTGCGCCGTATGGCCTAAACCGTGATCTGCTTCGTTGCGCGGACGTGGTTCGCGGCCTGCCCCAACGCATGAACCGTCGCGGCCTGCCGTGTCCTCAGTCGCAGCAGTTGCGCGCATACCGCAATCGCGATCGCGGCGGGCGCCTTGTCGACGATCCCTTCGACGCCGATCGGGCAGGTCATCTGCGCGAGCCGCTCCAACTCCACGCCTCGTTCGAGCAGTCGCCGCTCGAACTTCACGCGCTTCGTGTTCGAGCCGATCATGCCGAAGTAGCTGAAATCACGCCGTCGCATGATGCGCGAGGCCAGCGAAAAATCGAGCGCATGGTTGTGCGTCATCACCAGAAACCACGCGCCGGGCGGCGCCGCATCGACGATCGCCTCGGGCGTGTCGGTCGCTTCGACCTGCACGTTGGGCGGCGTTTCGTCGGGGAACAGCTCGTCGCGTTCGTCGACCCACTGGACCACGCACGGCAGGCTGCCAAGCAGATGCGCGAGCGCATGGCCGACGTGTCCCGCGCCGAACAGCACGATGTGCATCGGCGCCGGCCGCGGTGCAAGCTCGGACCCGGTCCCGCCCGGACAATAATTCAGGCGTGCTTGCATATTGCGCTCCCAACTCGTTTGCCAGTCGCCATCACGCCTGCCGCGCGGCCGCCGTCGCGGCCCGCACCGCGCCGACCGCTTTCAGGATTTCCTCGCTGGTCGCGGGCGCATTGAGCGGCGGATTGACCTGATGGCCGCCGACCGCCGACACCGCGTCGCGCACCGCGAAGAACACCGAGAACGGCAGCAGCAGCGGCGGCTCGCCGGTCGCCTTCGAACGATGGATGCTGTCTTCCGCGTTGCGGTTCCTGAACAGCCTGACATTAAAAACCGGCGGCACGTCGTTGACGGTCGGGATCTTGTACGTCGAAGGCGCGTGCGTCATCAGCTTGCCGCCGGCGTCCCACCACAGCTCCTCGGTGGTGAGCCAGCCCATGCCCTGAATGAACGCGCCTTCCACCTGGCCGACGTCGAGCGCCGGATTCAGCGAGGCGCCGACGTCGTGCAGCGCATCGGCGCGCAGCACGCGCATTTCGCCGGTCAGCGTGTCGATCACGACTTCCGATACCGCCGCGCCATACGAGTAGTAGTAGAACGGCCGTCCTTGCAGCTTCGACTGATCCCAGTAGAGCTTCGGTGTCGCATAGAAGCCGTCGGACCACAACTGGATGCGCGCGAGATAAGCCTTCGCGACCACTTCCTCGAACCGCACGGCGAGCTCGCCGACCATCACGCGATCATGCGCGAAGCGCACGTCTCGCGGATTCACGCTGCCCGCGCCGAAGCGCTCGGCCGCGAACGCGGCGAGCCGCTCGCGCAACTGGCGCGCGGCGTCCTGCGCGGCTTTGCCGTTCAGGTCGGACCCGGTCGACGCGGCCGTCGCAGACGTATTGGCGACCTTGCTGGTATCGGTCGCGGTCACCCGAATCCGGTTGAAGCCGACGCCGAGTTCATGCGCGACGACCTGCGCGACCTTCGTGTTCAGCCCCTGGCCCATTTCGGTGCCGCCGTGGTTCACGAGCACCGAGCCGTCGGTGTAGATATGCACGAGCGCGCCGGCCTGGTTGAAGTGCGTGACGTTGAACGCGATGCCGAACTTGACCGGCGTGAGTGCCAGGCCCTTCTTCAGGATCTCGCTGTTCGCGTTGAATGCGTCGATCTCCTTGCGGCGCGCGCGATAGTCGCTGGTCGCTTCGAGTTCGTCGATCAGCTCGTGAATCACGTTGTCTTCGACCACCTGGCCGTACGGCGTCTGGTTGCGCTCGGTCTTGCCGTAGAGATTGCGGCGGCGCACGTCGAGCGCATCGATGCCGCACGAGCGCGCGACGTTGTCGAGGATGTACTCGATCGCGAACGCGCCCTGCGGGCCGCCGAAGCCGCGAAACGCCGTGTTCGACTGCGTGTTGGTCTTGCCGCAGAAGCCGTCGATCGAGACGTCCGACAGCCAGTACGCGTTGTCGAAGTGGCACAGCGCGCGCGTCATCACCGGGCCCGACAGGTCGGCGGAAAAGCCGCAGCGCGAGGTCATGTCGACCGCGACGCCTTCGATCACGCCCTCTGCGTCGTAGCCGACTTCGTACGTGTAGTGGAAATCGTGGCGCTTGCCGGTCACCATCATGTCGTCGTCGCGATCCGGGCGCAGCTTGACCGGGCACAGCAGCTTCCACGCGGCGAGCGCGGCGCAGCACGCGAACAGCGCCGACTGCGATTCCTTGCCGCCGAAACCGCCACCCATGCGCCGGCATTCGATCAATACGTTATGCGATGCAACGCCCAACGTGTGCGCGACGAGGTGCTGCATTTCGGTCGGATGCTGGGTCGAGCAGTAGACGTGCATGCCGTCGTCGTCCTTCGGCACCGCGTACGAGATCTGCCCTTCCAGATAGAACTGCTCCTGGCCGCCGAGCCACATCTCACCGGCCTCGCGATGCGCGGCACGCGCGATCTTCGTGCCGGCGTCGCCGCGCGCGAGCTTCATCGGCGGCAGCACGAACTGGTTCGCGGCGCGCGCCTGCTGCGCGCTCAGCACCGCCGGCAGTTCCTCGTAGACCACCTCGGCGCGCCGTGCGCCGAGACGCGCCGCCTCGTGCGACGTCGCGACCACGATCAGCATCGGCTGGCCGACGTATTGCACGACGCCGTCGGCGAGGATCGGATCGTCGCCATGAATGATCGGGCCGACGTCGTTGACGCCGGGGATGTCGTCGGCGGTGAAGACCGCGACGACGCCGGGCGTCGCGCGCACCTTGTCGAGCGCGATCGAGACGATCTTCGCGTGCGCCTTCGACGACAGCCCCAGCGCCGCGTGCAGCGTGCCGGCCAGCTCGGGAATGTCGTCGGTGTAGGTCGCGCGGCCGCTTACGTGCAGATGCGCGGACTCGTGCGGACGCGACACGTGCACCTGGGTGAAGTCGTCGAGTTCCTGAACCTCTTTCAGGAACGGTTCGGCTTGCTGGTTCATGGTTGTGTTCTCCGTATCCTTGAACGCGCGGCGCTCAGGCGCTCGCGCCGGCCGGCGCGACCGCGCGCACGTCGAGCGCGCTCTTCGGCAGCGGCTGCCGCGCGCGCGTTTCGAGCCAGAAGCGGTACAGCGTGTTCTTCGCCGCTTCGAGGCGGTAGTCGCTGCTCGCGCGCATGTCGGTGAGCGGCGCGTAGTCAGTGCCGAGCGCGAGCATCGCGGCCTGCGCGGTCGCCTCGTGCCATTCGGCGTCGCGCAGCACGGCTTCGGCCTGGAGCGCACGCTTCGGCGTCGCCGCCATGCCGCCGAACGCGATGCGCGGCTCGCGGATCGCGTCGCCGTCGGCGATGAACGAGAACGCCGCGCAGACGGCCGAGATATCCGAATCGAAGCGCTTCGACAGCTTGTAGGTACGAAAGCGCAGGTTCGCGCGCGCACCGCCGCGCGCGGGCACCTTCAGGCCGACGACGAACTCGTGCCCGGCCATGTCCTTCTTCTGATACGCGAGGTACAGGTCTTCGAGCGGCATCTCGCGCTCGACGTCGCCGCCCCGCACGATCACGCGCGCGCCGAGCGCGATCAGCCCCGGCATCGAATCGCCGATCGGCGAGCCGTTCGCGATGTTGCCGCCGAGCGTGCCGGCGTTGCGGATCGGCAGCGACGCGAAGCGCTGCCACATTTCGGTCAGCTCCGGGTACTGCTTCGCGATCTCGGCATACGCTTTTTCGACGCTGACGCCGGCGCCGATCTCGATCCAGTCGTCATTGGTTTCGAGCTTTTGCAGCTCGGCGATCTGTCCGACGTAGACGAGGTCGCCGAGCTCGCGCATCTGCTTGGTGACCCACAGGCCGATGTCGGTGCTGCCCGCGAGCAGGCGCGCGGCCGGTTCCTGCTGTTTGATCCGCGCGAGCGCCGCGACCGTGCGCGGCGCGGCGAAGCGCTGGCCCGCGTGCTCGTACTGAAACGTGTCGCGGCGTTCGAGCGTCGCGAGCGTGTCGGCGAGCGCCTTTACGTCGACTGGCGCTTGCGGCGCGGGCGCGTCGAACATGCGCTCGGCCGCGTCGACGATCGGCCGGTAGCCGGTGCAGCGGCACAGGTTGCCGGTCAGCGCATTGCCGATCGCCTCGCGCGACGGCACCGTGCGGTTCGCGCAGCCATGCTCGTGGCCGTGCTTCTCGTAGAGCGCCCACATCGACATGATGAAGCCCGGCGTGCAGAAGCCGCACTGCGAGCCGTGGCAGTCCACCATCGCCTGCTGCGCCGGATGCAGCGAGCCGTCCGGCTGGCGCAGGTCTTCGACCGTGAAGAGCGCGCGGCCGTCGAGGGTCGGCACGAACTGGATGCAGGCGTTGACCGCCTTGAACTCGACGCCGCCCGCCGGATTGCGCTCGCCGATCACGACGGTGCAGGCGCCGCAGTCGCCTTCGGCGCAGCCCTCCTTGGTGCCGGTGCAATGCGCGTCCTCGCGCAGATACTGCAGCACCGTGCGGGTGACGGGCGCGTCCTCGATTTCGCGGATCGCGTTGCGGTGATAGAAACGAATCGGCTCGGTCATGTCTCGGTGCTCTCGTCTGTTCCGTGTTCGCGCGGACACGCCGCGTCAATGGTTTGAAAGCTATCACCGTCAATAAACCTAACCCATAGCCTGATTCGCATGGGGGACATATTGTTCGCGCGATATGACCCGCCATTGATTCGTCCCATTTTTTAAGCAAACTCTGCAAGGGAATCGGTTCCATGGGAGAATCACGCCTTCCCGCCGAATTCAAGTCTCGTTTTCCCGATGTCCACCGACTCCGCGTCCGCCCGCAGCGAATTTGCGACGACCCTGCAGATCATTCCGGTCGTCTTTTTCACCTTTCTTTGCTACCTCGCGATCGGTATTCCGCTCGCGGTGCTGCCCGGTTATGTGCACGGCGACCTCGGCTACAGCGCGGTGCTGGCCGGCGCGGCGATCAGCGTGCAGTACCTCGCGACGCTCGCGTCGCGGCCGCTCGCGGGCCGCTCGGCCGATACGCTCGGGCCGAAGCGCACGGTGTCGATCGGTCTGCTCGGCTGTGGCGCGAGCGGTGTGCTGCTGTTGCTCGCCGCGCTGACCGGTCGCTGGCCGGGACTGAGCCTCGCACTGCTCGTGTGCAGCCGGCTCGTGCTCGGTTTCGGCGAGAGCCTGTGCGGCACCGGCGCGATCCTGTGGGGAATCGGCCGGGTCGGCACCTCCAACAACGCCCGCGTGATTTCGTGGAACGGCATCGCGACCTACGGCGCACTCGCGATCGGCGCACCGCTCGGCGTGATGATCTCGCGCTCGATCGGCTTTACCGCGCTCGGCATTCTGGTGATCGCGCTCGCGGGGCTCGGCTATTACCTCGCGCGTCTGATCGCGCCGGTGCCGGTCGTGCACGGCGAGCGGATGTCGTATCGCAGCGTGTTGACGCGCGTGCTGCCGCACGGTATGGGTCTCGCGCTCGGCTCGGCCGGCTTCGGTTCGATCGCGACCTTCATCACGCTGTTCTATGCGGCGAAGCACTGGCCGAATGCGGCGCTGTCGCTGACGCTGTTCGGCACGCTGTTCATCGGCGCGCGCCTGCTGTTCGCGAACACGATCAAGACCTACGGCGGCTTTCGTGTCGCAATCGCGTCGTTCTCGTTCGAATGCGCGGGTCTGTTGATGCTGTGGCTCGCGCCCGAGCCGCATATCGCGCTCGCGGGCGCCGCGCTGACCGGCTTTGGCTTCGCGCTGGTGTTTCCGGCACTCGGCGTCGAGGCGGTCGGGCTCGTGCCGCCGGCGAGCCGCGGCGCAGCGCTGTCCGCGTACTCGGTGTTTCTCGATCTGTCGCTCGGCATTACCGGGCCGCTGGCGGGGTATATCGCCGGCGAGTTCGGTTACGGCTCGGTGTTCCTGTTTGCCGCGATCGCGGCTGCCGCGGCGGTCGTGCTGTCGACGGTGCTGTATCTGCGCAACGCGAAAGTAACCGGTCTGTCTACCGCGCAGTAAGCACTCGCAGTGAACGCGCGCAACGAACGCGCGGCGCTGACGCAAAGGCCGCGACGCGCAAAGTCTTCACGACGCGCGCCGCGGCCATTCGATCCCGCTGTCCATCCTCGCGGCTAATCTCTCTCCGCCGCCATCTCCTGCTTGATCGTCGTCTGCGCGCGCACCGCGATCTGGCCGTGATTGATTCGGCTCGACACGTTGTACACGCCGATCAGCATGAACAGCTCGGTGGCGGCCACCGAGCACGCGGTGCCGACACCGCCCCAGAAGTAGATGCTGATCGGTGCCTGCACCAGATGGAACAGCGCGCCGTAGATATAGATCCGCTTCAGCAACGACTGATTGCCCGACGCGATGATCGTCAGCATCACCTGGGTCGTCGTCATGCCGACGATCGCCGGCACGAACACGAGAATGCGCAAAATGCGGAACGTCTCGCCGAACGCCTCGCCGAGAAAACGTCTGACGAACCATTCGCCGAGCACCGTAAAGCCAACCAGAATCAGCACCGCCGACGCCGCGAACGCGACCATGAAGCCGCGGTTGACCTTGTGGATATAGGCGATGTCGTTGCGCTCGTAAGCGACGCAGATCTTCGGAAAGAACGCCTGGATGGCCGGCGCCGTGCACGCGCGTAGCGCGTTGGTGAGTCGCTCGGCCGCCACGTAATAGCCGACCGCGCCCGGGCCGCTGATCATGCGCAGCATGATCACGTTCGCGTACATGTACACGGACGTCAGCGCCGAACCGAGAAAGATGTGATACGCCTCTTTCGCCTCGGCCATCACGTCGGCCCAACTGACCCGCACGGTCAGCAGGATCTCGCGCTTCCAGATCAGCGCGCCCATCAGGATCACGCCGCACACGAAGGTCGGCGCATATTGCAGAGCGGCCGCGAGCATCACGTCGTCGCGAGTCCTCACGAACAGGAACAGCGGAATCAGCAGACCCACGCGCGTCGCGAGCAGCGTGCCCGCGAGCACCGGCAGGCGCTGTGTGCCTTCGTAGAAGCAGCCGGGCGTCAGCACGCCGCCCCAGATCACGAGCGAGCCCAGCAGCGTCGCACCGCGCTCCTGCGGCGACATGTGCGCGGCGAAGGCCCAGCCGACCAGCACCAGCGAGCACAGCAACGCGAGAATCGCGCGGCCGATCGTGGTCGACCAGTAGATGCGGTTCACGACCGCCGGGTTATCGATGTGCACCGCCACCTTGCGCGCGCTCGACAGGCCGAAGCCGAAGTCGACGATGACGAGAAGAATCTGCGAAATCGATTGCGCGTAACCGATCACGCCCAACCCGGCCGGCCCAAGTACGTGCGACAGATACGGCAACGTAACGAGCGGCAGCACGTAGTTCAGTGCGTACACCGAATACAGCGCGATGATGACGTTTCTCGTCGACACAATCGTCCTGTTTGCAGTAGGCGGTTAAAACTCAGGTCGAAAAAACGGAATACGACACGAAAGCAGGTTCACTTAGTGCGATATTGATCTTGTTGTAGCGATCGTCTTCGCCATTTGCGTTCAACACCGCGCTCTTCACCGCATTGCCGATCAGATTGCTTACCACGGTCTTGTAGTTGGCGTCGGTGGCGTCGGTTGCGAACAGGATTTCGGCGAGTAGAGCATGGCCGCGCGTGGCCGCGCGCAACACCACGCGGCCCGAGGTCGAGCGCAGCACGTTGATTGCGATGCGCGTCGTCTCCTGCGACACGGTCTGGTTTCCGCAATGCAGCGCCGCCGCGACGCCGCCGCGTTCGTAGCCGACGCCGAGATTCAGCGCATGCACGAGGCTCGCGTCCTTGCCGCCCGCGATCGCGCCGCCACCCGGATACGCCTTGGCGTAACCGACGATCGTGTCACCCGCGCGATCGCCGAAATTGCCCTGAATCGTGATGCCGTCGAGCGGTGTGCTGCCCGGCGCGGTCGAACTGCCGTACACGAACTGCGGGCCGTCGCAGCCGGCGTTCTCGTCGTCCTGGCCGGGACGGTAGCGATTGCCCACGATCGTCGCCCCCTGCTGGTAATCGATCTGGATGTGGCAACTCTGACCGGGCGGCACATCGAGGTACGACGGATGGCCGCGCGTCGAGAATTTCCAGCGGCCGATCTTGCCGTCGCCGCCGCAACCGTTGCGCGAGAAGTAATTGCCGTTCACCACCTTGCCCCAGTTGCCGCTCTTCATATAGATGCCGGCAAAGCCATTGCGATCGAACACCGCGCCGACGATCAGCGACTCCGCGCCGAGAATCACGCCGTGTCGCGCGTTCCATTCCCAGCGTCCGCCGATCACCTGCCAGAAGTTGTCGACGATATCGGCGCCGGCCGTATGGCAGAACATGCCGATGCAATTGATCAGCGAGCCGTCGGTGTGCTCGGTCGCGTAGAAGCCGCGCTCGCACATGTACGCATAGCAGCGCTCGAGCGTCGAGGTGACGCCGAGTTCGTAGCCCGCGCGCGAAAAACCGATCGCCGTGCAACGACTAGCCCCGGCCGACGTACCGAAGTGGATGCCGATCGCCGTGTTGCCGGTGTGCGCCGGATAGTTGGCGAGGTAGTAGATGACCTTGTCGTAATGCGCGGGCCGCACCTGCACATGCTCGACGAACGCCGAGTCGCCCAGCGTCAGCGCCGCCGACCTCGGGCCGCCCGAGTCCTGTCTCTCCAGCACGGTCGCCGCCATCGCGATGTCGGTGATCACCACGTATTCGCCGCCGCCGTCGCCGCGCAGTCTCGAGCCGTTCGCGGTGGCCAGGTCGCCGGTGTAACGCCAGATGCCGCGCGGTAGATACAACCCGCGCGCACCGCTCGCGAACGCTTCCCTGAGTTCAGCGCCGCAGTCGTAACCGGACGCGCCGCGCTGGATCGCCGCCAGCCGGTGCGGATCGACGAAGCGCGCGACGCTGACCTCGAGTCCCGCGACGATATCGCTGAGCGTCTTCAGATAGCTCGGCGCAACCGGTTCCGATGCGGCACGCTCGGGCACGGACGCGGCGACGCGCAGGATGCCGCCGGCGCCGTCGTCCGCGCCGTTACCCATACTCGCGAACGCGCCGCGCTCGCGCGGCGCGTGCCCCGTCGCGCGCGCGATGCCCAAATCGGCTGTGCTTGCACTGGCCCCGGCCAGGCCGCCGAGCAGGAACGTCTTGAGCGCCTGTCGCCGGGTTTTCATCTAGCCTTCCCCCATTGCGTTACTCCGTTCTTTTTTCACGTCGAGACATCGACAGGCATCAGTCCACCGTGATGCTTTGCCCCTGCTCGGCGGCCGCCGGACGCGCGCTCACGGTCATGGGGACCGGCACCGCACGCGCCTTCGCGCTGCGACTCAGGCCCTGCACGCCTGGCGGTCTGAACAGCGGCACACGATACTTGCGGCTGAAACGCCACAAGCTGTTCATATGCCGGCGCCCCGCCTTGCTCAGGAAGCCCGCTGCCGACGCACGCTGATGCTCGTGCGTGAGTCGCGCGCCCGGCACGCACAGCACGCGGTAGCCCGCCTGCCAGATGCGCGCGCAAAAATCGACGTCCTCCATATAGAGAAAGAAGTGCTCGTCCATGCCGCCGAGTTCGCCGAATAGCGCGCGCCGCACGATAAAGCCCGTGCCCAGCACCCAGTCGGCCTCGAACGGCGTGCCCGCGGCCCACGCTTCGCGCATCATGTGGTTGTCGATGCGGCGCTTGAACGCGCCGAGCCGCCCGAGCGGCGAACGCCGGCCGAGTATGTCGAGTACCGAATAAAAGCGCCGCGCGGAAAACTGCCGCTCGCCATCCGGATAGACCAGATCGAGACCGACGAGGCCGACATCCTTCTCCGTTCTGAACAACTGCACCGCGTTTTCGAGCGATGTATCGACGAAATAGGTGTCCGGGTTCAGCACGAGCACGAGTTCGCGCAGACAACCGACCATGCCGAAATTGACGCCGGCTCCGAAGCCGCGATTGATCGACGTTTTGACGAGCCTCACTCCCGTCGGAAGCGTCTCCCTCAGATAGGAAAACGAATTGTCGGGTGAAGCGTTGTCCACCACGACGATGTCCTCCTTATCCGCAATCGAAAGTTCTAGTACGGAGCGCACGCAATTTCCGACCAGTTTTGGCGTGTTGTAATTGACGATCACCACGCTAAACATTCCCTTCAGGTTCATCCCCACCTCCTGCTTTACATCTGGTGTTCGTGGAATTACCCCCAAACACGGCTTTCTGGTTCTTGCACCTTGCTTCGCGCTGTTCACGCGCACTACCGACTACCCACTGCTCGTCCGCGCGATGCAGACGATCTGGAGCGCACTGCCTTCTGGTTCGCTACGTGCTGTCTGGACGCGGTCCGCCCACGTAATCGAACACTGGCAATGTCATCAGGATGAAGACAAACGGAATCACTTCGATCGATTGATAGAAGAGCGTTTGAAATAAAGCGGCCCACATGCACAACGAAATCCGGCTCGCGCTGCTCGCGAGTTTCGTCACCGATATCAGCACGCCGTAATAGAAGATCGCGCCCATCAGGCCGATATTCAGAATCTGCTGCAGCACGCTCGATTCGACGACGCCGAACTCCTGTTTCACCGGCTCGGGTGCCGAGTTCGTGACGAGCCCAAAGTACGTGCCGGCGATCACGTTGACCGGCAATACGAGCGACTTGGCCTTTTCCCATGCTTCGGTGCGGCCGTCGTTGCCGTCCGATTGCAGATCGGTCGCGCCTATCATCCGTTCGGTGCCGACGTTGACGACACTATCGTTCTGACTGCTCACCGCGACGCCGAAGATCATGATCGCCATCGTCGCGAACACGGTGGCAACGATCAGTTTCGCGTTTCTCGTGATGAACTGGATCGGCGCCTGCAGGAACGCGAGCCCGAACGTGCCGAGAATGATCAGCATGCCGCTGCGCGACAGCGCCGAGAAAATCGCGAAGCTGAGCACCGCGCACGCGAGGCCCGACAGCACGTTCTTGCGCACCAGATAGTCGACGCCGCACAGCGACGCGGCAATCGCGACGAACAGCGGGTAGTGCAGATAGCTGCCCGTCAGCGACGGCGCGCGCAGATTGTCGAAGCCGTACGTCGCGCCGGGCAGATCGATCGGGAAGACGTTCTGCTGCTGCGCGAGCGCGACACCCGCCTCGATCAGCGCGATCAGCACGAGCCCCGCATAGGCGACGCGCGGCTGCACGAAGCGCCTCTGATAGTTCGAGATCGCGTAGAAGTAGATGAACAGCGTGAAGATGAAGACGAACAGATAGGACGGCCCGAACTCACCGGTGAGCGCGAGCGTCGCGACGATCGACAGCCCGGTCGAGAACAGCATGCCCACGAGGAAGCCGAACGACAGGCGCCCTTCGTCGCGGAAGTAAGCGGCGATCGCCGTCGGCGAGATGTACCACACGAGCAGCCCGACGATACCGCCGACCTGGATCAGATAGGCGGCGTCCTTGCCGATCAGATACTCGAGCACGCCGCGCGAGGCACACAGCACGACGGCCAGCAGATAGGCGATGGTTGCGATCATGGCGTCAGGCCTGATACGCCACGGAGGCGTTGACGTTGACCGGATCACCGCGGTAGATGCGCTCGATCACGTCCTGGAACTCATCGATTTCGCAGACGTTGAGCAAGGTGCCGTCGTGCTCGACGCCTTCCGCGCCGAGCGGCGTCGAGACGACCGGCAGTTTCGCCGCGAGCATTTCGAGCGTCTTCAGCTTGACGCCGGCGCCCGACAGCAGCGGCACCACGCCGATATCGGCGGACTCGAAGTACTTGCCCGGATTTTCGACGAAGCCGGTCACGCAAATATCGTCGCCGTTCAGGCGCTTTACGCGGTCGCTCGGATCGGAGCCGACCACGAACAGCTTCAGTTGCAGGCCGCGCCGGCGCAGCGGCAGAAAAATCGCGTCGATGAAATTGAGCAGCGCCTCTTCGTTCTCACGGCGTTGCATCGCCCCCCAGAACAGGATGTTGCCTTTCTCGACCGTGTCTTTCGAGCGCCGCACTTCCTTCAGAAACGCCGGCAGTGAGATCGGCACGACCTGCAACGTGCCGACCCCGGGGTACAGGCCGTTGATCAGCTGCGCGTCCTTGCTGGACAGCACGAGCACCTTGTCCGCCAGCTTCAGCAGACGCTGCTCGAGCATGAAGGTCTGCCGGGTGAACAGCCATCCTTCGATGGACTTGACGCGCAATATGACCTGGATCTGCAAGTCATGCGCGCACATCACGATCTTCACGCGGTCGTGGAAACGCTCGCGCAGATTCTGGGCATACGCAAAGCATTGCGAGAACTCGAGCCGCACGGTGTCGTATCGGTTCCTGTCGACGAGCTCGCAGAGGAACTTACCGATCGCGGGCTTATAGCGCGAGAACAGGCGCGGTGAAAAAGTCAGCGGATTCGCGAGGAACGACGGAATCAGCTCGAACCGGCTCACGTACTGGATGTACACGTTGCGCACGTTCGCGCGAAACTCGATGGCTTTTTCGTCGACCGGCACGCGCGACACGATCAGCACGTCGAGCTCAGATTCCGCGCTCAGTTTGATCAGGTAGTCGTAGGCCAAACGGTGGCCAGCTTGCGGCGCGTTTTTCTGAGGCAGAAAAGGCGTGACAAATAGCTGTTTCATCCGGGTAGTCCCTTGCCTGTACGGTATGCGCTCGGCAGGCGCGGCCGTAAGATCCCTTCGCATTGCCATGTTGCTGTTCTGATCGGTCCAGTCGGGCGCTACGCCCCGCACCGCGGGCGCGTCGCGAACCAGGCGCCCGGGCTTATCTGTCGTACGGTTTGTAGATGTAGGCCGCGTAGCGATAGCGTCCGTAGCCGTAGCTGTAGCGTCCCGGCCGCATCCGCAGTCCGTTCATGATCACGCCGCGCACCGGCAGGCCGACCTTCTGCATCTGGCGGACCGACTCACGCAGCTCGCCGATGCCCGTGACACCCTGACGCGCGACGAAGAACGTCGTACCTGCCACGCAGGCGAGCCGGACCGCATCCGCGGCGAGCAGCACCGGCGGTCCGTCGAGCAGCACGACGTCGTAGCCGGTCGCGACCTGGCGCAGCACCGCTTCGAGCCGTGTGTTCGACAGCACGTCGCTCGGGCTCGCAACCTGGCGGCCGCTCGCGATGAAGTCGACACCCTGGAAACGGGTCGCGCGAATCAGCTCTTCGGGACGGTACGCGCCCTGGATCAGATCGGTGAGGCCAGGACCGCGATCGCCGCCGAGATGCCGATGCAGGAAGCCGCGACGCAGGTCGCCGTCGATCAGCAGGACGCGCTTGCCGGTCGCACCGATTACCGCGGCGAGATTCAGCGACACGAACGACTTGCCGATGCCCGGCGTCGGGCCCGTGATCAGCACGATATGGTTGCGCGCCTTGGTCATCGTGAATTCGAGCGCGGTGCGAAAGCCACGCAGACTTTCGATGGCCGGATCGATCACCGCTTCGCCCGCAAGCACGAGCGCCTTCGATTCCGGACGGCGACGGCTGTGCGCGAACCGCTCTTCCTGACGGCTGAACGGCACGCTCGCGTAGACCGGCAAACCGGTGCGCAGCTCGACTTCGTACGGATCGTCGATCGCGTCGAACAGACGCTGACGCACGAGCGCGATCACCGCGCCGACGAACACGCCCAGCATCAGCGCGCCGATGATGATCAGCAGCGGCTTGGGCCGCACCGGCGTATCGGGCGCGACGGCGCCGTCGACGATGCGCACGTTGCCGGACTTACCCGCCTTGATCAGCTTCAGCTGTTCGAGCGTATTGCGCAGCGACGTATCGAGCTCGGTGCCGACCTGCACGTCGCGCTGCAGGCGCAGCACGTTCTGCTCGAGCGGCGGCAGCGATTGCGTCCGGCTCGCGAGATCTTTCGCTTCCTGTTGCGCCGCATGCAACTGCGCGTTGACCGACTGCACGGCCGGATGCTGGTCGGTGAAGCGCGTCAGCAGTTCATTGCGCTTCTGTTGAAGTTCCGCGAGCCGCGTCTGCGCCTGAACCGACAGCTGCAGCAGGTTGGTCGCTTCCTCGCCGAGATCGACGGTGCCATGCTTCGCGCGGAAGTCGTTGAAGCGCGTTTCCGAAGCGGAAAGCTGCTGGCGCATTTCCGGAAGCTGTATTTCAAGGAAACGGATCGAACGCTCCGCTTCCTCGGATTTGCGCTTCAGGTTCTGGCTCACGTATTCGCCAGCGATGGTCGCGAGAATCGCGCTGATCTTCTTCGGATCGCTGCCTTCGAGCGACACGCCGAGGATGTCCGATTCCTTGCCTTTTTCCGAGATCGTCAGTTCCTTGCGCAGCTTTTCGGTCGTCGTCAGCGCGGACTGGCGCCGCACTTCGAAGGTCGCGCCGGGATTCGCCTCGATCCGGTCGACGACGAGCGTGAGCGGCCCGTAGTTGGTCGTCGCGCTCAGCGGTTGGCCGACCGTGCCTTCGAGCTTCAGCTTGCCGTATTGCAGCTCGTAGCTCGATCCCTCACCCATCTTCAGCACGAACGGACGGTCGAATAGCTCTTCGGGGACGTCGAATTTCGACACCGTGATGCTCTCGTTGCCGTACACGTAGCCGTGCGGTCCCGGCGTCGAGAGGTGATCGGAATGACGGGCGAGCCAGCGGCCGAACAGCGGGAAGTAGCGCGGCGCCGCTTCGATGTCGAGATTGAGCTTATCGACCGCGCGGCCCACCACCATGCGCGAGCCGATCACCTGTGCCTCGCCTGACGTCGCGGTCTTCACGTCGAACATCGCGGACACGTCGCCGATCACGCTCCTGGACGAGGTACCCGCGTTCTCCTCGACCTGCACCAGAATGTCCGCGCGATACACGGGTTGGGAGAACACCGAATAAGCGATGCCGAGCGCGACCGCGATGGCCGTCGTGATGGCAATCAGCTTGCGATTGTCGTACAGCGCATCCAGATAATTCGCGAAGCCTGCCGGCGCATGTTCGCTGTTGTTGGTCCGGCTATCGAATGGTGCACTGCTTTGGTTCATGCGAGTTCTCCCAAAGTCTCGACGGTTTGCCACTTGTTCTTGGCGCCGGGACCGGCACGTCGCCGCATCCAGTCACGCCTGTGTCCAGCGAGCTGACCGCCTCGATCGGACGGGGGTAGCTGATTTACGCCACATCGGCTACCTTTGTGTGTAACAGCGCCTATGCGAGGTCGGCTCTTTTCCCTAACATCGCACCACATGCTTTCTTACGGATCCCGAAATGAAAAAACTTCTTGCCGCCGTAATGCCCGTATTGCTGAGCGCCCAGGTGGGTTACGCCCAGAGCATCGTGTCCGCCGCCTCTTCGTCTTATGCGCCGAGTTATGTCGCCAAACACTCGCAACTCGACGCGATGACGCCTCATGCGGCCAGTTCCACCACGCTCTACGGCTCCTCGTCGGATTTCGCGTACGCTAAAAGGAACCGCTATGTCGCGCCCAACGTGTACACCCAAACCAAAAACAGCCTTCCGAAGCAGAAACGTACAAGCGTTGCACAGCCTGTCCGCGGCAAGAACTCAGCGGACCCCTACGGCAGCGATTTGTGGAATTCAGACCAGACCTACGCGTCTCCCGAGACCGCCGATCCGTACAGCGTGCGCTGAGCTGTAGCGCATCACCGTCTGGACCCCCCGTATCGCCGATGTGGCCGCTTGCGGCCACATTCCTGTTTGGTTTGAACTGACTGCCGGGCCCGGTCGCGAAGATTCCCCGATTAGCCGCGTCTCGTCCGCCGTTTTTCCACGCAAACGCTCACGACATGCACATGCTTTTGTTCTGATGAGTCTGGCTTTTTCGCCGACCCATTGAGTCGGTCATCGCCAACTCCGCGCCGTCACCGCGGCTTCGTTTACTCTGTCGAGCCACGCGCTTCAGCGCTCGATAAAATGCCTTTCCTTGGCGATCATAATATTCAGAGAGCCCGTCCTTACAACGTTCGGCAGCGCACACAAAAGCCGATTGCTACAGGATTGCTTCAGACAAATCACGCGATAAAAAACACGTGTTTAAAGCGACGATAACGGCACGGATATACACGCCGTTTGCCACAATCAGCGCCGACTATTTTCAGGGCGCCGGACGCGGATTATCCGCATAGCGCGCGCGACGGCGCGACGGCGCGACGTGCGTCGAACTTTCGCCGATGTGCATGATTTCAGCCAGACGCCGCGCGTAATGCTCGGGCAGATATTCTTCGACGTCGTACTTTCTGTGCTCATCGGCCAGATGAATGGCGAGTTCGCCGAGCGCCTGTTTCAGACTGCCCGGATCGAACTTGAACTTGATCTTGTTGCCGACCGATTCCGCGGTCACCGCCATGCTGCCGCCATCGCGAACCAGCACCGGCAGACCGAGCATCGCCGCCTCGATCACGACAAGCGGCGCGTTCTCCGCGCCCACCGACGGCACGACCACCGCATCGGCGAACTCGCGCACGGCGGGAAACAACTGCTGCTGCGGCATCGTGCCGAACAGGATCAGCTTGCGCTGCGCGATCAGCGACGCGTAGCGCTGCTCGATCGCCGCGCGGTCCGGACCGTCGCCGTACACGCCGATGCAATTGATGCGCTCGAAGCCCGTCGCCTCGCAGAGCGTCAGAAATTGCAGCAGGCCTTTCTCCGGCGAGATCCGTCCGACGAACGCGATGTTGAAGCGCTCCTTGTCACGCACCGTGACGATTGGCATCGCGCTCGGCACCGCCGACGGATTGTGCACGATGACCGTGTTCTCGATGCCGACGCGATGCAGCGCCTGCTGCATGAACAGGCTCGGACACAAGATCCTGTCGAACACGCGCGCCGGCTGATAGGCCGCACGCACCGCGTGCCACCACGCCTTCGTCATCAGATCGTGCACGAGGCCCTTCGGCGTCGGCCGCAACGTGAAGACCGCGCGTGTGCGCAGCACGTCGAGCGGCAGAATGATCGGACGCTTATCCTTGTCGAAGTACTGCAGCGACGGGTTGTAGTAGACGAGGTGATAGTCGTGGCAGGTGTGATACGCGCGATAACCGAACTGACGCTCGTGCCGCGCGATCACGCTGAGAATCGAAGGCGACAGCACGTTGTGGTAGTTGTGCACCATCAGCCGATGCGGCCGGAAACGATGCAGCGCCTTTTCGAGCGCGCGCGCGGCGGTCGTGTTCCAGGAGCGCGACAGCATCGTCGAGCGCGCGGAAAACTGGCTATCGTCGAAACGCTCGACCTCGACGCCGGGCAGCGTGCCCAACAGCTCGGCCGATTGTTGATAGACCACTTCCGCGCCGCCCATGTGCGCGTAATCGTTGATCACCAGTACCCTGCAGCGCTGCATGTCCCCTCCTGTCGTATGCCCCTCGTGCCGTCTCGCGAAACAGCCGGACGGCGTTGTCCGGACGAATCGCTTCGTCCAGGCGCTCCCTCTGTTCAAAACTGCGGAAACTTGCCGCGCCAGCCTCCACCCTCGCGCAGATAGCGCAGAAACAGCGCAATGCCGCTCAATTGCGCCGCGAAGCGCAGCGTCGATGCCGCATCGTCGATGATGATCGTGCGCAGCCGGTACGGATCGGTGTGCTGATCGTTCCAGCCGATGTCGCAGGTGCGCGCGGTTTTGAAGCCGGCGGCCCGCACGAACTCCACTTCGCGTTCGCCGTAATTGCCGTTCGGATACGCGAAGTGCTCGCACGGTTGTTGCAGCAGCGCCGCGATCTCATGGCGGCTGTCGCGGATTTCGGCCTCGCTTTCAGCGTCGCTGCAATGCGTGAGGATCGGATGGAAGCGCGTATGCGCCTGGAAGTCGATGTGCTCGCGCATCGCCTGCATCGCTTCGATCGACAGGCCGGTCGGCCGGTCATCGCCGTCCTGCTGGTAGCCTTGGGCCGCCAGTGCGGCGAGGCGCTCGTCGTTCGTCATCCGCTTCAGACGTTCATGGCCGACGCGCAGCGAGCCCGGATGCAGCCACCAGTGACTGCGCGGCCGTCCGACGATGCGGCTGCACAGGAAGATCGTCGGGCGCACGTTGTGCTTGATGAACACCGGCAACAGCTTCGCGTTGCCCGCGTGGCCGTCGTCGAGCGTGATCGCCACGCGTGGCCGGCCGCGGCCGGGCGCGCTGACGTCGGTCAACGGCACGAACTCGCACAGCTTGCCGAGATAAGTCAGGTGACGGTCGAGCGTGTCCGGATCGGGATCGTGATAAAGCAGCACGGCCACGCGATCGCGCCACAGCACCTTGCGCGTGAACCACGCGAGACCCGAAATCAAGACGAAGCCCGCGAGCATCTCCTTCACGAGCATCTTGTAGCGCTTCATGCGGCGCCCGCGGTAGCTGTCGGACAGGTGCGAGCGCGCAGGCGCGCCCGTTGCTTGGGTTTTATTCACCTGAGCGCTCCGGCATGGGTGCATGGGCGACGGGCCACGTGCGTTGCCGCGCACCCGCTTTCAACGAACCGATAATGTGCCGCGCCACGGTCGGCGACGCGTGCTTGGTTCCATAGACGAAGCGCATCACGGGCCCGAAGCTGTGCGCGCACGCGGGTCCGATCACATAGAGGCCGCGCACGCGCGTTTCGTAGTGCGACGTCAGGTCGGGCATGCCGCCCTGATTCGAAATCGCGTCGGCCAGATCTTTGGACAGGAACGCGTGCTGCCGCATGTCGGTTTTGAAACCGGTCGCGGCGATCACGTGATCGGCGCTCACCCGCGCTTGCTTGCCATCGCTCAGCACGTTCAGTACGACGCGGTCGTTTTCGATCGCCGCGGAGCGCACCACGGTGCGATGCGAGATCTGCACCTTGCCGACCACGCGATCGTGCAGCCACCACGCGCCGGACGCGCCGTACGTGTGCTCCATGATCTGCTTGCGGCGTCGCGGGTCGAGCATGTGGAACACGCCGGGAAACTCGGACAGGAACAGCGAGCGCCAGCCGCGCCCCAGTCCCGCGTCGGGCCCCTTGATGCGCGACAGGATGTTGCGACCGCCCTGCGGCCGCTCATGCCACACCACGCTGCTCTCGCGCATCAGCACGTGCGCGCGCGCGCCGAGCTCGTTGAGCAGCGCGGACAGCCCGAGCGCCGACTGCCCGCCGCCGACGATCGCAATGTCCTTGCCGCGCGCCCACTCGAGGTTCCCATACAGCTCCGAATGCGACGCATATTGCGCCGGCAAGTCCCGCAGCGCCGGCGGGGTTTGCGCGAAGCCCTTCAGGCCGAGCGCGATCACGACCCTGCGCGCGGCGAGCGAGCGGCCGTCGCTGAGCGACAGCTGGAACTGATCGCCGACGCGGCGCAATGCGAGCACGTCGACCGGCTGGATTTCGCCGACCAGATTCGCCTGGAACCACAGCCCGTACTCGACGAAGGTTTCGAGCGTCAGCGCCATGCCGAGCGGTTGGTAAGGCAGCCCTGTCAGGCGGCAGTAGTCTTCGACGGTAAAGCCGCTGCGCGGCGCGTGCAGGCTCGACGCGAAAGCCTCGGAGCGCAGCAGCATGCCGGGCGGCATGTAGTTGCGCCACGCTCCCATCGGTTCCCCGAGGATCTGGTGATCCACGCCGGCGGCCTTCAGATGCGCGGCAAGAGATGACCCGTAGGGCCCCGCGCCAATGATGATGGTATCGGTCAAAGACATGCTGGTCTCCAGGGGAACGGCATTCGTTGCCAGCGTCAGGCTTTGGCCTGACGCGACTCGGGCGCCCTGATCGCTTTTTTCCAGCTGCGCTTCATGCGTCGCAGCGGATTCATCACGACATAGTGCTGCAACGCTGGGAGCGGATCGTTCCAGCGGAAATAGCCATCGAAAATTTTCGTGCGCTCGCTCAGCAATTCGGGCGGCGGCCGGTCGGAAAACGTCGCGCGCCACGCGACCGGTTGCCGGCTCAGGCGCTCGACGGGCAATGGCAGGCCGAGTTCATGGCGGTACGCGGCAAGCGGAATGTTGACGCCGCACAGCGTCGCGATCTCCTCCTGCCAGTCCGTGCGGCCGACCGTGGGCTCGACCATCACGAACTCGTTGTAGTTGTCGTCCCACTTGTACTCGATGCTGCCCATGCCGTCGAAACCGGCCAGTTCGGCGAAGCGCCGCGTCAGCGGTTCGAGCGTCCCGCGCGCTTCGGGCGCGGCCACGCAGATCGCGGTATTGCCGACACCCGGCGGCGAGCTCAACACCTTGCGGCCGGTGAACATGCTGACCATGTTGCCGTCGGCGCCGCGATAGAACAGCGTGAAGTGGATGTTGCTGTCAGGCCCCTCGATCCACTCCTGCGCGATGATGCCGCCCGGCGTCGCGAGCATCGCGATAGCGCGATCGCGTGCATGCTGCAGCATGTCGACGCGCACCGCGCGTTCTTTCTCGCCGCGCAGCACGTTGCGCTTGTCGTCCGGCTTCAGCACGCACGGGTAGCGCAATTCGGCCAGCCTTTCGATGTCGGCAAGCTTGTCGAGCACGACCGAGCGCGGCACCGGAAAGCCATGCCGCTGCGCGAATTCGTGAAAGCGCGCCTTGCTCGACAACATCTTGACGGTGTCGTCGGCCGGCAAGCGGAACCGATACCAGTGCGACAAAGCCGCCCGATTCTCCGACACCGCATGCACCGCGTCTTCGTCGGTCAGAATCAGAACTGGCAGACGATCGAACCGCTTGCCGAGTTCGATCATTTCATCAACGAATATTTTCCCGACAAAACTCTTTACCTGATGCGCATGAACGTGTCGGCACCACGTCGCCGCGCGGGTCCTCGTATCGACTGCGATAACCGGAACGCGGCCCTGCGCGAGCGACCGCGCCACCCCCAGTCCGTTCAACTCTGCTCCAACGATAACCCCTGCCGATTGACCTGAGTCGTATGCGCTCGACATAGTGTTGATATCCTTGCTTCGTACGTGCGCGGACCCTCGAAGACAGGCTTCGAGACTCCACGCGATCGAATTATCGAATCGGATAGAAATCCTTTTTTGTCGCCTCGCGGGGGCGCTTTGGCGTTAAAGCTTTGTTCCGGCGGCATGCATGCATGAGCGCGGCAGGCACGTCCTGGCACGCGCCGTGTGTCGAATCATGGTCTTGCGATTTACCGCAGCGTGAGCATTGCGCTGCTCTTGCCTTGACCTACTTTACGTTTCGGCCTGATCCCGATACGTGCGCCGGCGCACAGAGAACAATAGAAAGTAAGAAAGGAAGAAAACCCTTTAGAAAGGCGCAGAGCCTTATTCCGTAAGGGTTTCGGAGTTTTCGCCATTGTTATGTAAAAAGGTTGCGAAGCATTAATTTATTGCAACGCAATAATGGCGGGAAAAAACTTTCTAATGGGACTATAAAGTGCTGGATCGCACAAAAGATATGCGCTGCGAATGCTATTCGTAGCGCATCGGAAAAATGCTTATTTACCTTCGCTCAAGCCGCGCTCGAGCGCCGCGACACCCGCCGGCAGATCGACGTTGACGCCGAGATCGACCATCGTGCGGCCCAGCGCATGTACGGTGCGAAACAGGTTGTGCTCGCGGCACTGTTCGCCCATCTGGCCGATACGCACGATCGGCAGACCGAACGAGCCGGAGATTTCCACCTGATGCTGCCGCGAGATATGCGCGCAGACGTCGGCGGGACTGAGGCCGTCCGGCACTTCGATGCCGACCACCGAATTCAGGCGGCAATTCTCCGGCGCATACAGTTGCAGGCCCATCGCGGTGACGCCTTGTTGCAACGCGAGCGAGCATTTCAGATGGCGCGCGAAGCGCTTCTCCAGCGTCTCCGCGCAGACGAGCCGCAGCGCCTCGTGCAGCGCGAGCACGCCCGACACCGGCGCCGTGTAGTGATACCCGGCGTTGTGCCAGAAGTTTTCCGCCAGCGACGCATCGAGGCACCAGTGCGTATTGGGCGCCGTGCGGCCTTTGACACGCGCCCAGGCCGCGTCTGAAAACGCAATCAGCGACACGCCCGGAATCGATGACAAGCCCTTCTGGCCGCCGGTGATCACCGCGTCGATGCCCCAGGTATCCATTTCGAGCGGCATCGTGCTCAGCGTGCAGACGGCGTCGACGATCACGAGCGCGCCCGCTTCCTTCGCAAGCGCGGCGATGTCTTTCAGATGATGATTCCACACGGTGTTCGAGGTCTCGCCCTGCACGACCGTGACGACCTCGGGACGCTCGCGGCGCAGCGCGTCGGCGATCTGGTCGAGACTCGCGACCGTGCGGTCCGCGACTTCGAGCATGCTCACGCGCGCGCCGACGCGCCGGCCCATTTCGCCCATGCGGTCGCTGAAGAAGCCGTTCTTGATGCACAGCATGCGCGTGCCTTCCCACGCGAGATTGGAGATCGCCATCTCCATCGCGCCCGATCCCGGTCCCGCGACGCCGAGCACCCACTTCGACTGCGTCTGGAACACGTAGCGCGCCATCGTTTTCACCTGGTTCACCACCTTCGCCATCGTGCCGCCCAGATGGTTGATCACGATCGCATTGGCCTTCGCGACCGCGGCGGGAATCGGCACGGGGCCGGCGCCCATCATCAGCAGCGGTTCTTCGGGAAGGATGGCGTCGAGCGATTCGACAATCGGACAGGGGACGGACGAAGCAACGGTAGTGGAGGTTGAAGTCGGCATGATCGGTATATGAATGTGAAGCGCAAAGGAACGAACGGCCTCGCGGCAGGTACGCCGCTCGAGGCCGTTCGTCCGATCATTCACCGAACCGCGCGATCGCGCAAGTTTTTTGGCCAGCGTAGCCGGCCGCGAAGCGCGACCGGCGCCCGTGGCCGGTCGCGCGTGAGTCACTTCATCACCTTTGTCTTGTCGAGCTTGCTGCCGGTTGCCGCGTTGTAGCGCTCGACATAGTCCTCGATCAGCCTGCGCATCGCGCGACCGATCTTGCGATAGTCCGACTCGTTCAGGTTGGCGAGCGACACACGCCCCGACGGATGCTGCGTGCCGAAGCCGCGGCCCGGCAGCAGCACCACGCGCGCCTCGCGCGCGAGCCGGAACAGCAACTCGGACGGCTCGGTGTTCTTCAGCAGCCAGTCGACGAACTCGCGCCCGAAGGCTCTTTCACCGAGGAATTCGATGTCCACGATCGTGTAGTAGTCGACCTTGTTCGGATCGTCGTCCTCGAACGCGATGCCCACTTCCTCGTACAGAGCCTGCTTGCGCTTACGGATCAGGCGCTTCAGCGCGTTCTTGTACGCGTCGGGCGTGTCCATCAGCGAGAACAGCGAGAACAGCACCATCTGCACCTGCTGGGGTGTCGACAGCCCGGCCGTGTGATTGAGCGCGACTGTGCGGCTATCGGCCACGAGCCGGTCGATGAACTTCAGCTTGTCGGGCTCGGTCGTGATCGACTCGTAACGATGGTGCAACTCCTTTTTCACGTCCGCCGGCAGTTCGCCGATCAGCTTGTCGAGCACGTTGTCGCGATGCGTCGCGACCGCACCGAGACGCCAGCCGGTCGCGCCGAAATACTTCGAGTACGAGTAGACGAGGATCGTATTCTTTGGCGCGAGCGCGAACAGCGAAACGAAGTTGTCGGCGAACGTGCCGTATACGTCGTCGGTCAGCAGGATCAGATCGGGCCGATCCTTGACGATGCTGGCGATGTGCTCGAGGCTCGCATCGTCGATCTTCACCGACGGCGGGTTGCTCGGATTGACGAGGAAAAACGCCTTCACTTTCGGATCACGCAGCTTGTCGAGCTCCTTCTTCGAGTATTGCCAGCCGCTCGCGACGTCGGCTTCGAGATTGACCACGTTCAGCTGATAGTCGTTGAGCCGCGGAATCTCAATGTACGGCGTGAAGATCGGCATGCCGAGCGCGATCGTGTCGCCCGCCTTGATCAGGTGATTCTCGCGCATCGTGTTGAAGATGTAGGTCATCGCCGCGGTGCCGCCTTCGACCGCGAAGACGTCGAACTCGCCGATGAACGGATGCTTGCCGATCATCTCGCGGCGCAGATACTGGCCGACGATGATTTCCGACAGCTTCAGCATCCGGTCCGGCACCGGGTAATTCGACGCGAGAATGCCCTCGCACATCTCATACAGAAAGTCGGTCCCGGACAGCCCGAGCTGATCGCGCACGTACGACACCGCGCCGCGCAGAAAGTCGATGCCGGGGACGCCCCGGTTCTCGCGCAGAAACAGGTCGAAGCGCTCTGCGAGTCCGTCGCGGCGCGGAAAACCGCCGACGCCTTCCGGCATGTACGCGAACGAGCGCTCGGACTCGCGCATCGCGAACAGGCCGAGTTGCCAGAAGCCGTGGCGGGGGATCGTCGCGAGAAAGTTCGGGTTGCCGCGGCCCGCGTTCAGCATCGCGAGGTTGGCGGCCCGCTCGACCGCGCCGCCGCCGGCGGCCTTGATCAGTTCGTCCTTCAGTTCGAACGGGCTCAGCGCGGCAAGACCCGCGTCCACGCTCGAGCGTTTCTTGTCGCCCTTCTCTTTTGCCATGATGCGTTCTCCAGTGAAGAGGTGAAACACGCCGGCGTGGCGAGGGGTCCCGATTGCGGCCGGCTATAGAGATCGATACCGAACTGCGTTCGACAACAGTGCGGCAAACGCGCGCTAAACGTGCAATCAGCCGCTACACGAGCCCGACCACCAGCGGCCCGAGCAGCGTCAGCGCGACGTTCGCGATCGCATAGGTGATCGCGAACGGTACGGTCGGCACCGCGCTTTCGGCCTTGTCGAGCACGCCGCCGAACGCCGGGTTGGCGCTGCGCGAACCGGACAGCGCGCCGGCCAGAAGCGCCGCGTTGTTGTAGCGTAGTACGTAGCGGCCGAACAGCATCGTCAGCAGCAGCGGGAACAGCGTGACGAATACGCCGAGCAGGAAGATGGTCACGCCGCTCTGCTTGACCGTGACGACCGCCTGCAGACCCGAATTCAGACCGACCACCGCGACGAACGCGGCGAGCCCGAAGTCCTTCAGCAGTTGCGAGGCGGCCGACGGCATCACGCCGTACATCGGATGCTTGCCGCGCATCCAGCCGAACAGCAGGCCCGCCAGCAGACAACCGCCGCCCGAGCCGAGCGTGAGCGGCACGCCGCCCACCTTGACGACGATCAGCCCGATCAGCAGACCGATCACGAGGCCGACGCCCATGTAAATGAAGTCGGTCTTGTTGCTGTACGGCAGTTCGTAGCCGGCGGCTTCGACCGCGCGCCTGGTGTCTTTCGGCGAGCCGTAGAAGGTGATCACGTCGCCGTGCTGCAGTTCGGTTTCGGGCAGCACCGGCAGCGGCTGCCCGGCGCGCGAGATGCTCTGGACGTAGACGCCGTGCCGCGTGTCGCGATCGATCAGTTGGCGCGCGGCCGCGATCGTCGTGTGATTCATGCCCTTGCGCGTGAACACGCCCTCGCGCGTTTGCATCACCACGCCGATGTCCTCGGCTTCGCCGACCTCGTTGCCTTTCGCGCCGAACGCGACGACCGCCTCGCGTCGGCCCACGACGAGCACGATGTCGCCGGGTTGCAGCACGAAGTCGGGCTTCGGCTCGATCTGCTGGCCGCCGCGCTTGATGCGCTCGATCGTCAGGCCTTCCCCGTGCAGCGACTCGACCGCCTGCACGCTCTTGCCGGCGCTGAAGTCGATCCGGTACGCGCGCCCGATCAGTTCGGGCAGCGCGGACACCTGCCCCGGCCCGCGCGTCGGCGCACCCGACGACAGCTCGCGCTCCGCCTCGATCGACGCTTCGCGCAAGCCCTGTCCCATGAACTTCGGCAGGATGTTCACGCATACGATGATCGCGCCGAGCGAACCGAACACGTAGGTGACCGCGTACGCGATCGCGACGTCCGACTGCAGCGATTTGACCTGATCGGCGGGCAGGCCGAGCCGCGCGATCGCATCGCCCGCCGTGCCGATGATCGCCGACTGCGTGAGCGCGCCGCCCGCGAGCCCGGCCGCGAGCCCCTTGTTCAGATGGAACAGCTTCGCGCACACCACCACCGTGATCAGCGCGCTGACCGCGAGAAACACGGCCATCGCGATCTCACGCAGCGTCTTGCGGTTCAGCGAATTGAAGAAACCGGGCCCGGAGTCGTAGCCGACCGCGTAGATGAACACCGCGAACATCACCGCCTTCACACCGTTGTCGACCGTCACGCCCGCCTGGCTGATCACGACTGCCGCCAGCAGCGAGCCGCCCACGCCGCCCAGCTGGAACTTGCCGAATTTGATCTGCCCGATGAAATAGCCGACCGCGAGCGACAGGAACAGCGCCATCTCCGGTGACTTGTGAAAGATGTTGTGTAGCCAGTCCATCGTGCCCTCGCTGAGTAGTTGCCGGGTTCGTTGGCGAGACCCGGTACGAATACGGCGCGCGCCTGTGCCGCGCGAGCGCCTGATTTGCCGCGCGGTGCGAAGCGCTGCGCGGCATGCGGCTTCGGCAAGTCCGGCTAGCCGAGCTTGCCGGCCAGGCCCACCACCACGGGTCCCATCAAAGGCAACAGGATGTTGGAGAGCGCGTAGGTGATCGTGTAGCCGATCACCGGCGTCGAATTGCCGGTCACGCCAACGAGCGCGCTGATCGCCGGCGTACTGCACTGCTGGCCCGCGATCGCGCCAAGCAGCATCGGCGCTTCGAGCTTCAGCAGCGCATGCCCGATCCATAGCGACAGCAGGCCCGGCACGAGCACCATCAGGATGCCGGCGAGCGGCAGTGCGAGTCCGTATTCGCGCACGAGCTTGATCGCGTCGGGCCCGGCCGACAGCCCGACCGCTGCGATGAACGTCGCGAGTCCGAAATCCTTGATGATCTGCGCGGCCGCCGACGGCAGCGAGCCGACGAGCGGATGGCGCGAGCGCACCCAGCCGAACAGCAGCCCCGACAGCAGACAGCCGCCGCCCGTGCCGAGCGCGAGCGTCACGCCGCCGATCGTGCCGCCGAGCCGCCCGATCGCCATACCGACCAGCACGCCGAGGCCGAGATAGACGAAGTCGGTCTTCTGGGTCGGCGGCAATACGTAGCCGAGCCGCTTCGCACCGCGCTCGACGTCGGCTTTCGCGCCGACCAGCGTCAGCACGTCGCCGCGATGCAGCTCGGTGCCGGGCAGCGCGGGAATTGTCGATTCGAGCCGCGTGATCGCGGCGACATAAACGCCGCGCGCGTTTTCCGGCTTCGCCTGCGCGCGCAGCTGCGCGACCGTCATCCCGCTGACGTCGGGCCGCGTCAGCACCACGTTGAGCCGTTGCGCGAACACCTGGCCGAAATCGGCGCCAAGCACCTCTTCGCCGAGGCTCGCTGACGCCGCGACGACCGCGGCGCGCCGCCCAGCGACTAGCACGACATCGCCGGCCGCGAGCCGCGTCTCCATGGCGACCGGCAGGTCCGCGCCGTGGCGCTCGATCTGCTCGACGGTCAGGTTGTAGCCGTATTGCTCCTCGAGCCCCCGCACCGTCAGGCCAGCGGCGTCGCCGATGCGAAACGCCCGGCCGACGAGTGCCGGCGCGGCCGCCCTCTGCCCTTCGCTGAACGCGCCCTCGCCGCCGAGCTTGCGCCACACGCGCTCGGCTTCTTCGCGCAGATTGACGCGCAGCATCAGCGGTGCGAACTGGCTCGTAAACAGTACGATCGTGATCAGGCCGAACAGGTAGCTGACGCTGTAAGCGGTCACGATATTGGCCTGCAGACGCTGCGTGGCCGCGTCGCCGATACCGAGCCTCGCGATCGCCTCGGACGCGGTGCCGATCACCGCCGACTCGGTCGCCGCGCCGGCGAGCAGCCCGGCCGCGGTGCCGACATCGAGCCGCATCACGCGGACCGCGATCATGATCAGCACCAGCACCGAGACGATTTCGATCAGCGACAGCACCCCATAGCGCCAGCCGCGCCCGATGTTCGCGAAAAACTGCGGCCCGCCGGTAAAGCCGAGCGCGAAGATGAACAGCGCGAACGCGATGTTCTTCAGGTCGGGCGCGATGCGCGCGCCGCTCTGCCCGAGCACGAGCGCGACGATCAGCGTGCCGCACACGCCGCCGAGCTGAATCGGGCCGATATGAAACGAGCCAATGAAATAGCCAATGGCGAGACACGCGAAAAGCGCGATTTCGGGTTGCGATCTCAGCAATTCACCGATCATGTTGGCTCGCCGATTTACAGGTTGATTAAAGAAAAACAGAACACCAACCGCTCGAAAACCGAATCAAACCGTCCGACAGAAGGTGACGCGATGGTGACGTCGCGCGCGCAACAAGCGCGATGCACGGCACATCAAATGGCCGATAGCGGGAAGCAGAAAAACACAGCTATGAAAGGAGAACCACGCGATGGGTGCTGGAAGAGCCGCACAGCGGGGCATCAGGACGCACGGACGCACGCACCGCCTGGCGATACCGGCGGTGAAACGATTTCCCGAACGCTCGACAGTTACTCTTTCATCGCGAAGTCGCCTAACATCGTGAAAAGGATAATCTGCTGTTTGGCCAGTTTCTTGCAGCATGTTTGTACATGCTTTGTTCGGAATGCTCGTTATTTAATATTGCAGTTCGGCACCCTTGTCAATGTTATTTTTTGCGAGAAACCGACTTCCCGAAACACGTCTAAAGCACGCTTCTTCGGAGCCCGATATGCGCACGATCCTGTTCAGCAGTCGTCAATACGACGTCGATACATTCACCGAGGCCAATGCCGCGCATGGCTATGAACTGCATTTCCAGGAATCCCCTCTCGACAGCGAGACCGCGATCCTCGCGCATGGCTACGACGTGGTCTGCCCGTTCGTCAACGACAGCGTCGACGCCGCCACGCTCGAACGGCTTCATGCGGGCGGCACGCGCATGATCGCGCTGCGCTCGGCGGGCTTCAATCACGTCGACCTCGCGGCGGCCGAGCGGCTCGGCATGCCGGTCGCACGCGTGCCGGCGTACTCGCCGTACGCGGTCGCCGAACATGCGGCCGGGCTGATTCTCGCGCTGAACCGGCGCCTGCCGCGCGCGGTCGCGCGCACGCGCGAAGGCGACTTCTCGCTGCATGGGCTGCTCGGCTTCGACCTGCATGGCAAGACGGTCGGCGTGATCGGCGCGGGCATCATCGGCCGGGTGTTCGCGCGCATCATGGCGGGCTTCGGCATGCAGGTGCTCGCCTACGATCCGGGGCCGCCGGCCGACGAACTGCTCGCGCTCGGCGCGCGCTACGTGCCGCTCGATACCTTGCTCGCCGAATCGGACGTCGTCAGTCTGCATTGCCCGCTGTTGCCCGACACCTATCACCTGATCGACCGCGCCGCGCTGGCGAAGATGAAGCGCGGCGCGATGCTGATCAACACCGGGCGCGGCGGGCTCGTCGAGGCGAACGCACTGATCGGCGCGTTGAAGGACGGCCAGCTCGGCCATCTCGGGCTCGACGTGTACGAGGAAGAAGGCGGCATCTTCTTCGAGGATCATTCGAATCTGCCGCTACAGGACGACGTGCTCGCGCGTCTGTTGATGTTTCCGAACGTGATCGTCACCGCGCACCAGGCGTTCTTCACGCGCGAGGCGATGACCGAGATCGCTCAGACCACGCTCGCGAACATCGCGGCGTGGCAGGCGGGCACGCCGCGCAACGTCGTGCAGGCGGGGTAGCCGTGATAACCGTGGCGTACGCGAATTGCCGCGGACCGCGAAAGTTAGACGTCGCTGTCGCTGCCCGACTGGGTCGCGCGAATCGCGGTGCGGGCATCATCGGCCGCGCCGCACAGCTCACGCAGCAATCCCGCCTCGCGCTCGTGCACTTCGACCGGACACCAGCGCGCGCCCGCCTCGGCCAGATAGCGCGCGCGATGCTGGCCGTTGCGAAACGCCACCACCCCCTCGCGCTCGATGCCGACCCAGCCGAGCAATCCCGGCGCGCGACGCGTGGAGATCGTCACGTACGGCATCTGCGGAATACGCGGGCTGTCGGGATCGAGAAACTCGCGAATGCCGCGGACCTTGCCCGAGTGCCATTCGGCGACCGGCTTCAGCACGTAATCGGTGTTGTCGCGATCCGCGCACACGAGCAGCTTGCGCAGATCGACGAGCACGACCTGGTGACGTGTGCCGTCGGTGACGAAGACGCGCTTCAGGCGCACATGGTCGTACCACGAGTGGGCCTGCAACGGCACGACCCACACCGTTCCGGCGCAGGCTGGCGCGGCGGCCGGCGATGAATTGGGCAAAGGCAAGGACAAAGGTAGGCTCGGCAAGCTGGCGACAGGACGCCAGCGCATCAATAGAGCGCTAACGCTACGAGCCGGATGTGATGGAAACATGACAACTCACCGGATTAATTACGCTGCATGAGCGTGCTGTAACACTGCCGGATCAACAGGCCAGCAGCGACCTTCAGGTACCCTTAAGGTACATAACGATGATAGCCAACCAATATTGCAATAACCATGTGCGAATCGAGTCGAATGACGGCAACGGCGTCGCTACGATCGTGCTGGAGAGGCCCGCGCAGCGCAACGCGGTCGATCGCCAGGTGGCCGATGCGTTGAGCGCTGCGTTCAGCCGCTTCGAGGCGGAGCCCGCGTGGCGCGCGGCCGTGCTGTTCGGCGCGGGCGGCACGTTTTGCGCGGGCGCAGACCTCGGCGCGCTTGCCGACGACGCGCGCCGCAACGAGTTGCATGCGGACGGCAGCGGCCCCGGTCCAATGGGACCGACGCGCATGCATTTCAGCAAGCCGGTGATCGCCGCGATCGCCGGCTATGCAGTGGCGGGTGGGCTCGAGCTTGCCGCGATGTGCGACCTGCGCGTCGTCGAGGAAGATGCGGTGCTCGGCGTGTTCTGCCGGCGTGTCGGCATTCCGCTGATCGACGGCGGCACGATCCGGCTGCCGCGACTGATCGGTCTGTCGCGTGCGCTCGATCTGATCCTGACCGGCCGCGCGGTCGATGCGCGCGAGGCGCTTTCGTTCGGGCTCGCCAACCGCGTGGTGCCGAAGGGCGAAGCACGCGCAGCCGCCGAGCAACTGGCTGCGGAGCTCGCCGCGTTTCCGCAGGCGGCGCTGCTCGCCGATCGTCACTCCGCGCTCGAGAACAGCACGCTGGACGAACTCGCCGAGGCATTGCGGCGCGAAGGCGCGGGCGGCTACGCGGCGGTCTTCGCCGAGGGCGTGGCGGGCGCGGCGCGTTTTGCGTCCGGCGCGGGCCGTCATGGCGACACGTTCGACGCGGATCGCGGATAAGACGGCGCCGCGCGATCGGTGAGAGGTTTGCAATCGCCGGTCGCGACACCCCCGCGCGCACGAGACCTGGGTTACCCGAAACGAACAGGAGGAAGTGCGATGGCGACGATCTACCGGGAAATCGCCGTGGCAACCACCGCGGCCGATGCGTGGTCCGCGCTGCGCGATCCCGCCGGGGTCGCCCGCGTATTCGCGGG
Organism: Paraburkholderia sp. UCT31; assembly: GCF_014397655.1. Classification (NCBI taxonomy): domain Bacteria; kingdom Pseudomonadati; phylum Pseudomonadota; class Betaproteobacteria; order Burkholderiales; family Burkholderiaceae; genus Paraburkholderia; species Paraburkholderia sp. UCT31. Next base: position 169,019 of record NZ_VZQP01000007.1, on the reverse strand, counting down.
CGTGCTGATCGCGGCGCGCATGGAAGGCGACCTGCGCTGGGTCACCTTCGCCGACGGCACCGTGGTCGAGGAACGCGTGATTGCCGTCGACGATGCCCACATGCGGCTCGCCTACTCGGTGGGCGGCGGGCGCTTCGAGCATCATCATGCGACGCTGCAGGTCGTGGCCGACACGTCCGCACATTGCCGCGTGATCTGGATCGCCGACTTCAAGCCCGACGATCGCAGCAACGTGGTCGAAGCGCTGACGGATGCGGGCTGCGCGGCACTCGGGCGCAACCTCGCGCGGCGCTGAACGCCGCCCGGCGGCGCGGGCTCCCGCCGCGTTCCACAAAAAACAACAGCTTTCCGGACAGCCTGCAAGCCAGATTTGACTTAGGTAGAATCCCCTACTGTTTTTCCCTAGCTGGTGACAGCGTTTCCGCCTTCGGAATCGCCCGCCCGGCGCCCGTTGTTCGCGCCGCTTCACGCGTCACGCCCCATCATCGCCATGCCATTGCCTCTGCTTGCCCTTGCCGTTGCCGCGTTTGGAATCGGTACCACCGAGTTCGTCATCATGGGCCTGTTGCCCGATGTCGCGCGCGATTTGTCCGTGTCGATTCCGGCGGCTGGCATGCTGGTGTCCGCGTATGCGCTCGGCGTCACGATCGGCGCGCCGATCGTCGCGATCGCGGTTGCCAACATGCCGCGCAAGAAGGCGCTGATGAGCCTGATCGGCGTGTTCATCGTCGGCAATCTGCTGTGCGCGATCGCGCCGGGCTACGCGGTGCTGATGGCCGCGCGCATCGTCACCGCGTTCTGCCACGGCGCGTTTTTCGGCATCGGCTCGGTGGTCGCGGCCGGGCTCGTCGCGCCGAATCGCCGCGCGCAGGCAATCGCGCTGATGTTCACCGGCCTCACGCTCGCCAACGTGCTCGGCGTGCCGCTCGGCACCGCGCTCGGCCAGGCGGTCGGCTGGCGCGCTACTTTCTGGGCCGTTACCGGCATCGGCGTGCTGGCGGCGGCCGCGCTCGCGGTGTGCCTGCCCGCGAAGATCGAGATGCACAAGGCGAGCCTCGTGCGCGAATTCAGCGTGCTGAAGAACCCGCAGGTGCTGATGGTGCTCGGTATCAGCGTGTTCGCGTCGGCGAGCCTGTTTTCGACCTTCACCTACATCACGCCGATTCTCGAAGACGTGACCGGCTTCACGCCGCACGCGGTCACCCTGGTGCTGCTCTTGTTCGGCCTCGGCCTGACGGTCGGCAGCACGCTCGGCGGCAAGCTCGCGGACTGGCGGCTGATGCCCTCGCTGGTCGCGTTCCTGATGGCGATCGTCGTGATCCTGTGCGTGTTCGCGGGCACGATGCACGCGCGCACTCCGGCGATGCTGACCGTGTTCGTGTGGGGGGTGCTCGCATTCGCGATCGTGCCGCCGCTGCAGATGCTGATCGTCGATCGGGCGAGCCACGCGCCGAATCTGGCGTCGACGCTGAATCAGGGGGCGTTCAACCTCGGCAACGCGACCGGCGCATGGCTCGGCGGCATGGCGATCGGCGCCGGCGCACCGCTGACGACGCTGCCGTGGGTCGGCGTCGCGACCGCGCTCGGCGCGCTGTTGTTGACGTTGTGGTCGGTGTCGATCGAGCGGCGGGTGGCCGTGGCGGGGTGAGCTGGCCGGCTCGAAGTCATGGTTCGAGAGAGCGATTACACCGTTCTGCACTTTGCCTATAAACCTCTTCGATGAAGCATCCCACCGTCTGCACGACTCCCCCTGCCACCGGCGTTTCGGCCATCGTGCGGTGGGATGAACAAAGCTCCACGCTGACCTGTGAGGTCAAATATCCACCTTTGGCTTCGCTGCCGGAACCGCAAAACAATCTCAGCGACTTGCTGGATGCGCGCTTCCGCATTGGCGCGCCCTCTTATGTCCTCACGGCGGGCACCTTGTCGATGCTTGTCGATCAGCATCGCCGGTTGATCGGATTGGACTTTTACACGAATCCCGGGCGATGGACCGTCCGCACGTCCGAACTCGCAGACCCAACCGACGAAACTCCGCACATCGAGTCAGAATTCGACGCGCACGGACATGCGCACGACATGGGAGCGCCAGAGGTCTTTTACGAGCCTCGCGACGGCACCCTTTATCTGTCGTGGGGTACCGTGTCTCACTGGTGCGGTATTGCGTCAGCGCTCGCGATCGGCGTCGATGAGGACAAGCGCCTCACGCAGATCCGGCTGCGCGGCCTGACGATACCGCCGCGACGCGGCAAGGATGTGCGCGACCCACACGCGTAGTAGCATCCCCGCCGATGAAAGTCATCTTCACCCGCGATTTCCTCGCGCTGATCCTGAGCGTCGCTGTCGTCGGACTCGGCAGCGGCGCCACCCTTCCCCTCACCGCTCTCGCGCTCGCTCAAGCCGGTTACGGCACCGACGTGGTCGGTCTGTTGACCGCCGCGCAGGCGGGCGGCGGTCTCGCCGTGGTGCCGCTCGCCGGCTGGATTGCGGCGCGCTTCGGTGGCCGTCAGGTGATCGCCGGCGCGTTGATGAAAACGGTCGGCCACGAAGCGGCGGTCGGCGTGCTGTTGTGCGCGGCGCTCGCGTTTCTGGCGGCGGCGTAATGGGAGCGTCGGCGGATCGCGCTGCGGGCGCCGAGTTGACGAATAGACGCTAATTGCTGGCTTTTACGATCTATACGCACGGTGATAATCTCAACCCACGTTGCGCGGACACTCGACAAACGGCCCATATTTCGTGGCGCCGCCGCAAGCAACGGGGAGTCCGCCATGGTCTCGATGCGCCTGTTGCTCCGTGCCAGCCTGTTGGGCACGGCGATCGCGGTAGCCGCGATCGCCGCGGCGAACTGTGGAGGCGGCGGAGGCGGAAACAGCAGTGCCCCGACGGGCGCGAGCGTCGGCGCCGGCGGTAGCGGCGCTTCCGGCGCATCGGCCCCGGCCGCAGCGAGCGGCGGCAGCACCACGAGCGGCGGCACCACCGGTAGCACCGGCGGCTCGGGCAGCGGCGCGGGCACCCCGATGGGCGGCACATCGGCGACAGCCGTGCACGACGTGCTCACCTATCACGACGACATCGCGCGCACCGGCCAGAACCTCGGCGAAACCACGCTGACGCCCGCCAACGTGGCGGCGTCGACGTTCGGCAAGGTCGGATTCTTTAGCGTCGACGGCAAGGTCGACGCGCAGCCGCTATTCGTCGCTGCGCTGGCGATCGCGGGCGGCACGCACAACGTGCTGTATGTCGCGACCGAGAACGACAGCGTGTACGCATTCGATGCCGACACCGGCGCGACCCTGTGGCAGGTGCGCACACTCGGCACCGGCGAAACCCCGAGCGACGATCTCGGCTGCAGCCAGATCGTGAACACCATCGGCATCACCTCGACACCGGTGATCGACCGTTCGCGCGGCACGCACGGCACGATCTACGTCGTCGCGATGTCGAAGGACGCGGCCGGCGGCTACCATCATCGCATTCACGCGCTCGACCTCGCGACCGGCGCCGAGCTGCTGAACGGTCCCACCGAAGTCGCCGCCTCTTACCCGGGCAGCGGCGCGGGTAACACGAACGGCGTCGTGCCATTCACCAAATCGTTGTACGCGGAGCGCGCGGGGCTGCTATTGCTCGGCAACACGGTCTACACGACGTGGACCTCGCACTGCGACGACGGCGGCTATACGGGCTGGATCATGGGCTACGGCGCCGACACGTTGCAGCAGACCACCGTGCTCAACCTGACGCCTAACGGCATCGGCGGCGCGATCTGGATGAGCGGCGCGGGACCGGCGTCGGACGGCTCGTCGATCTATCTGCTCGATGCCAACGGCACGTTCGACACGACGATGACGTCGAGCGGCTTCCCCGCCAGCAAGGATTTCGGCAATACGTTCCTGAAGCTCGGCACGGCGGGAGGCCTGTCGGTGGCGGACTACTTCGCGATGACGAACGTCGTGCAGGAGGCCCACGACGACATCGACCTCGGCTCCGGCGGCGCACTGGTGCTGCCGGACCTGACCGACGCGAACGGCACCGTACAGCATCTGACGCTCGGCGCGGGCAAGGACAGCACCATCTACGTGTTGAATCGCGACTCGATGGGCAAGTTCAACCCGGCGGCCGACAACATCTATCAGGAGATTCCCGCGCAGCTGGCCGGCGGCGAGTTCGGCATGCCCGCCTATTTCAACGGGCGCGTGTATTTCGGCTCGGTCGGCGATCATCTGAAGGCGTTCACCGTGACCAACGCGAAGCTGTCGATCACACCGACCGCGCAAAGCGCGATGACGTTCGCCTATCCCGGGACGACGCCGAGCATCTCGGCGAACGGCACCACGAACGGCATCGTGTGGGCCGCCGAAAACGGCACCGTCGCGGCCTTGCATGCGTTCGACCCGAGCACGCTCAACGAGCTGTACAACAGCAACCAGATGGGCACGCGCGATCAGTTCGGCACGGGCAACAAGTTCATCACACCATTGATCGCAAACGGCAAGGTGTATGTCGGCACGACGAATGGGGTGGCCGTATTCGGGTTGCTGGGTGGGTGAAGCGGACGACGCGCCGATTCATTTAGACCCGGTACGCCCAGGGTCTCGCACAAACGACGAGGGCCGGCATACCGCGCCGGCCCTCGCTCATCGTGACTGCCGCGCGCTCACGCTCGCGCCGGCAGAATCTGTCCGGCACACGCGCCGAACCCCACGCGATACCCGTCGCCCTGGCACCAGCCGACGAGCGTCAACTCATCGCCGTCCTCGATGAACGTGCGCGTGCCGCCCTCCTTCAACGCCAGCGGCTTCTTGCCGTTCCACGTCAGCTCCAGCAGGCTGCCGTACGAATCCTCGGTCGGCCCGCTGATCGTCCCCGAGCCCATCAGGTCGCCCACCCGCGTATTGCAGCCCGCCACCGTGTGATGCGCGAGCTGCTGCGCCATCGTCCAGTACATGTATTTGAAGTTGGTCCGCGCGATCGTGCTCGCTTGCCGCGCGGGTTGCGCGCGCAATGTCACTTCGAGGTGAATGTCGAACGCATGCTTTCCTCGATGCCGCAGATAGGCGAGCGGCTCTGGCTCCTGCACCGGCTGCGCGACGCGGAAGGGTTCGAGCACATCGAGCGTGACGACCCACGGTGAGATCGTCGTCGCGAAGGTCTTCGCATTGAATGGGCCGAGCGGCACGTATTCCCATTGCTGGATGTCGCGCGCGCTCCAGTCGTTCAGCAGCACCATGCCGAAAATGTGCGCCTCCGCGTCCTCGCACGCGATCGGCTCGCCCAGCGCATTGCCGCCGCCGATGATGAAACCCGTCTCCAGTTCGATATCGAGCTTGCGGCTCGCGCCGAACACCGGACGCTCCTGGTCGGGTAACTTCAGCTGACCATTCGGACGACGCACCGGCGTCCCGCTCACGACCACCGACGACGCCCGTCCGTTGTAGCCGATCGGCATCTCCGACCAGTTCGGCAGCAGCGCATTCTTCGGATCGCGGAACATCGCGCCGACATTGGTCGCGTGTTCCTTCGATGAATAGAAATCCGTGTAGCCCGGAATCTGCACCGGCAGATGCAGACGCGCATCGGCCGCGCGCACGAGGACCTTCGCGCGCAACGCGGCATCGTCGCGCAGCGTCGCAGCGTCGCGCGCGAGCAGTTGGCTCAGCTGGATACGCACGCTGCGCCACACGTCGCGGCCAAGTGCGATGAAATCGTTCAGCGCATCGCGCGCGAACACGTTGTGCGCCGGCACGTTCAGCAGACCCGCGGCCTGCAATCCGGCGAGATCGACGATCTGATCGCCGATCGCGACGCCCACGCGACGCGCGTCGTTGCCACGGTCGCTGAAAATGCCGAACGGCAGGTTCTGGATCGGGAAGTCGCCAGCCGGGTCGTTGGCCGACTCGATCCAGCTCTTGCGCGACGCATCGAGCGTCGCCTGGAGATCGTTCACCGCGTTCATCGTTGCTCCGGATTGAAGTGTTTCTTGAGGCCTTGCCAGCACTCGTAGTAACGCGCCTGCAGTTGCGCGGTTTCGAGCGCGAAGCGCGTCGGCTTGATCAGCGTGCGGGTCTCGAACATGAAGGCCATCGTGTCGTCGACCTTCTTCGGCACCGAGGTATCGAGATGCGACGCCTTCTCGAACGTGTCCGCGTCCGGGCCGTGGCCCGTCATGCAGTTGTGCAGGCTCGCGCCGCCGGGCACGAAGCCCTCGGCCTTCGCGTCATAGACGCCATGCACGAGGCCCATGAACTCGCTCGCGACGTTGCGATGGAACCAGGGCGGCCGGAACGTATCTTCGGCGGCGAGCCAGCGCGGCGGGAAGATCACGAAGTCGATCGTATCGACGCCCGGCGTGTCGCTTTGCGATTGCAGCACGAGGAAGATCGACGGATCCGGATGGTCGAAGCTGATCGAGCCGATCGTGTTGAAGCGGCGCAGGTCGTATTTGTACGGCGCATAGTTGCCGTGCCATGCGACCACGTCGAGCGGCGAATGGCCGATGTCCGCGCGCCACAGATTGCCGTTCATCTTCGCGACGAGTTCGAATGCGCCTTCGCGGTCTTCGTATGCGGCGTGCGGCGTCAGGAAATCGCGCGGATTCGCGAGACCGTTGGAGCCGATCGGCCCCAGTTCCGGCAGACGCAGCAGCGCGCCGAAGTTCTCGCAGATATACCCGCGCGCGCTGCCGTCCGGCAGGCTGACCGCGAAGCGCACGCCGCGCGGAATCACCGCGATCTCGAACGGCTCGACATCGACTCGGCCCATTTCGGTCGCGATATGCAGGCGCCCCTGTTGCGGCACGATCAGCAGTTCGCCGTCGGCGCTGTAGAAGAAGCGATCGTGCATCGAGCGGTTCGCCGCGTACAGATGGATCGCGCAACCGCTCATCGCTTCGGCCGAGCCGTTGCCCGCCATCGTGACCCAGCCGTCGATGAAATCGGTCGGTTCGCTCGGCATCGGCAGGGGGTCCCAGCGCAGCTGGTTCGGCGGCGTCGGCGGCACCTCGGCGAAGTTCGCGACGAGCCGCTCCGACGGCATCGAAGTGAACGGCTTGTGCATGGCCGCCGGACGAATCCGGTACAGCCACGAGCGACGGTTGTGACCGCGTGGCGCTGTAAACGCCGTGCCCGAAATCTGTTCGGCATACAAACCATAGGCCGCGCGTTGCGGCGAATTGCGGCCGGTCGGCAGCGCGCCCGGCAATGCCTCGGTCGCGAATTCATTCGCGAAACCCGACTGGTAGCCGGGCTCGATTTCAGGCCGCAGGCGTTCGTCGGCCGGCGTACGTATTGAGGTATCCATACAAGGTTCTCCGCGAGTTGCCCGATTCTTTCCCGGTTGATACGTGATCTTTGCTGTCAGGCTCAGGCCGGCTCCGCTTCGGACGCGCGGCTGGGTGGCCGCGTCGCACCGGCGAGTACGACCACCAGCAGCGCCGAGCACAGCACCGGCAGCGCCGCCGCATGAAACAGCGCGACATTCGACCAGTTCAACGCGATCAGCATTGAGTCGTCCCCTCCGGCTGGCCAAAATTGCGTTTTACGAATAGTAAAACGAATTACGAATAGTGAAACTAACGTATACCCTTGGAAACACGCCCGCGAACCTCGTCATTCCGCGCTCAGCCCCGGCCGATAAGCGTGAGGCCAATAACGATATGAGCATTTTGTTAATCTGCGCAGGGCGCGTACTGCTACCATCAATGAATGCGGCCATCGCGTCGCGCTGCCACGCGCCCGGTGCGCGTTCATCGTCGCCTTTCATTTGCCTTCATGATTTCGCCGACCATCCCCGATCTGATCGCCCGCGCCGCTCATCACCCGTTTCTCGGCGAGCATCTGGCAATGGGACAAGGCGGGCGCGCCGGCATCGCGCTCGCACATTTCGACGGCATCGAGCTCACGAGTGCCTACGAGCCGATCTTCGACATCAGCGTCCACGGGCTTGCGCAGTCGCTATCATGCGGCGCGGAAGGGGTCGACCGCTTCGGTGATGAACTCGGCTTTCAGGCGGTCACGCACCGGCTCGACGCGCCGCCATTCGAGGTGTTCGATCCGTTCGACAACATCGCCGACGATCAACAGCTGGTCGCGCTAGACCGCATGTCGCGCGCGCTGCACGCAATCAACTTCTTCGGCCCGCAGCGGCATGGATTGCTGTTTCTGCGGGTGCACGAGAGGCTGTTGAAGAGCGTGAAGTACGACCACGGCCGGCATTTTTCGAGCGTGCTGACCTCGTTCAATTTGAGTCCGGCGCGCATCGTGATCGAGTTGCCGGCGGCGGCGGTCGCACACAAGACGTTCCTGGGCTATCTGACGCGCAGCTATCAGCACTACGGGTTCAAGGTGGCGGGCAATCTGTCGAACGCGGGGCAGATCCTGTCGGTATCCGAAACCGCGCGGCTCGACTTCATCAAGATGGATGCGGCGGCCGCATTGCGCGACGCGACCGTGAAGCCGCTCGTCGGCTACGCGGGCCGGCTGCGGGTGCCGCTGATTTTCAATCGCGTGACGGATGAGGCGCAATTCTCCGCGCTACAGCAGTACGACGTGCGGTTCGTGCAAGGGCCATTATTCAACGCGCATTATCACGACCGGGCGGCGTGACACGGTGTGGGCCCGGTTAGCCGGGGCGCCCCGGCATTACCTCAGCCCGGCTCCCCCAGCCGCGCCGCGAGCGCCTTCAGGCGCGGCGCGACATTCTCGCGAAACACTTCCTCCCCCATCGACGACGCCGGCCCGCTGCAGCTGAGCACGAGCCAGCGGTTTTCGCGCGGCTCGCGAAACGGCACCGCGACTGCGTTCACGTCGTCATGCCACGCACGAAACGAGTAGCAGCATCGCTCGGTCGCGAACGCGGCGATCTCCTGTTCGGCTTCGGCGACGAGCATCGCCCCCACTCTGCCAGCCGCTTTTTTCAGTTCCGCGAGTAACGCGGTACGCGCGTCGGGCGGCTGCACGGCGAGATAGGCGCGGCCCATCGAGCTCGTCAGCATCGACAGTTTCGAGCCGGATGCCAGGCCGAGCGTCAATGCGGTTTCGCTGCGAATCGTCTCCAGATACACCATGTCGAGCCCGTCCCGGCACCCGAGCGAGACCGCCGCGCCGACCTCGCGCGCCAGGCTGCGCAGGTGCGGGCGTGCCAGTTCGAGCATGTCGGTGCCCGACAGCAGCGCGAAACCGAGCGACAGCACGCCCGCGTCGAGCGCATATTTGCCGTGTCTCTCGTCCAGCCGCAGATAGCCGAGCACGGTCAGCGTGTAGGCGAGCCGGTTCACGGTTGCCTTCGGCAAACCCGTGCGTTCGACGAAATCTCGATTGCCGAGCATCGTCTCGCCTGGCCGGAACGCGCGCAACAGGTCCAGCCCGCGAGCAAGGGCGACGACGAATTTGCGTTCGTCGAGCGAAGCGGAGAAAGTGGATGGCGGCGTCATAGGGTGATACACTCGGGCGTCATTTGCAAAACATTGTTTCGCAAAGCGGAACTCTAGTCAAGCTGGTTCTGAGCGAGAAATCAGGAGATACGTCATGGCCGTAGCCGCGCAGTTTCACTGGGAAGACCCGTTGCTGCTGGATCAGCAGCTCACCGAAGACGAACGTATGGTGCGCGATGCCGCTGCGGCTTACTCGCAGGACAAGCTGCTGCCGCGCGTGCTGGAGGCGTTCCGCCATGAAAAGACCGATATCGGGATCTTTCGCGAAATGGGCGAGCTTGGCCTGCTCGGTCCGACGATTCCCGAACAGTATGGGGGCCCCGGTCTGAACTATGTCGCGTACGGGCTGATCGCGCGTGAAGTGGAACGCGTCGACTCCGGCTATCGCTCGATGATGTCGGTGCAGTCGTCACTGGTGATGGTGCCGATCTACGAATTCGGCTCGGACGCGCAGAAGGAAAAATATCTGCCGAAGCTCGCGCGCGGCGAGTGGATCGGCTGCTTCGGCCTGACCGAGCCGAACCACGGCTCCGATCCGGGCAGCATGGTCACGCGCGCGAAGAAGGTCGATGGCGGCTACTCGTTGTCGGGCTCGAAGATGTGGATCACCAATTCGCCGATCGCCGACGTCTTCGTCGTATGGGCGAAGCTCGAGGAAGACGGCAAGGACAACATCCGCGGCTTCATTCTCGAGAAGGGCTGGAAGGGTCTGTCGGCACCGGCGATCCACGGCAAGGTGGGTCTGCGAGCGTCGATCACCGGCGAAATCGTGCTCGACGAAGCGTTCGTGCCGGAAGAGAACATCATACCGGGTGTCAGCGGCCTGCGCGGTCCGTTCACGTGTCTGAACTCGGCGCGCTACGGCATCGCCTGGGGCGCGCTCGGCGCGGCCGAAGCGTGCTGGCACATCGCGCGTCAGTACGTGCTCGATCGCAAGCAATTTGGCCGGCCGCTCGCCGCGAACCAGCTGATCCAGAAGAAGCTCGCCGACATGCAGACCGAAATCACGCTCGGGCTGCAAGGCGTACTGCGCCTCGGCCGCATGAAGGACGAAGGCACGGCCGCGGTCGAAATCACCTCGATCATGAAGCGCAATTCGTGCGGCAAAGCGCTCGACATCGCCCGCCTCGCGCGCGACATGCTCGGCGGCAACGGCATTTCGGACGAGTTCGGCGTCGCGCGTCATCTGGTGAACCTCGAGGTCGTCAACACCTACGAAGGCACCCACGACGTTCACGCGCTGATCCTCGGCCGTGCGCAAACCGGTATTCAGGCGTTCTTCTGATTCCGATGCTGGTGTATCGATAATGCCAAAAAGCCGGTTCCTTCGAACCGGCTTTTTGGTTCATGCCGCGCCGCTTACCGGTTCGGCTGCGGCGTCAGGCGCAGGTACGGACGCAACGCCTTGTAGCCCTTCGGGAATTTCTGCTTGATGACTTCCTCGTCCTTCAGCGACGGCACGATCACGACGTCATCGCCCTGCTTCCAGTTGCCCGGCGTCGCGACCGAGTGACTGTCGGTCAGTTGCAGCGAATCGATCACGCGCAGCACTTCGTCGAAGTTGCGGCCGGTGCTCGCCGGGTACGTGATGATCAGACGCACCTTCCGGTTCGGATCGATGACGAACAGCGAGCGCACCGTGAACGTTTCGTTCGCGTTCGGGTGAATCATGTCGTACAGCCCGGAGACCTTGCGATCGCCGTCCGCGAGAATCGGAAAACCGACGTTGGCGGCCTGCGTCTCGTTGATGTCCTTGATCCACTCCTTGTGCGACTCCGCGCTGTCGACCGACAACGCGATCGTCTTCACGTTGCGCTTTTCGAACTCGCCCGCGAGCTTCGCGCTCAGGCCCAGCTCGGTCGTGCAGACCGGCGTGAAGTCGGCCGGATGCGAGAACAGCACGCCCCAGCTATTGCCGAGCCACTCGTGAAACCTGATGCGGCCAATGCTCGACTCCTGTTCGAAATCCGGCGCAATGTCGCCAAGACGTAGACTCATAGTGCATCTCCTGTAGGTCTTCGGAAGGTATCGGGATAAGGTCGCGGGCGTGTGCCCGCGGCGGCCAGTCACGATAAAGCATAAGGCCGCGGTGGTACATGGCGAACCAACATCGCGTCAGTACTTTATGTGTTTTTGTAATTTTCTCCCGTTTGACGGAAACTTTGCGGGACAGATCAACTCAATCCAGATACCGGTCTGGAGCAGAGTGCCCTCAAACGGGTGTCTTGACGCCACGCGCTGGCGGGAACGAATCGTGCAGCGGCGGCATGCAACCGGCACTATGCTCGCCAGCGACCGTTTCTTTGGTTACGATTTACGCGTAGCGTGAGACAAAGGGAGCTGTCAATGTCGGAAGTCAACAAGGAGAGATTGATGTCGGATATCAAAACCGTCCTCGCGGACGCTGAAGACCTGCTGAAACAGGCCGCGAGCGCTACCGGCGAACGCGCGTCGGAACTGCGCGAAACCGCGCTGACGCGCCTGAAGCAGGCGAAAGAAAAGGCAGCCGACGTTCAGGTCGTGGTCGTCGAAAAAGGCAAGAAGGCCGCCCGCGCCACCGACGACTACGTGCACGAGCATCCGTGGGCGTCGATCGGCATCGCCGCGGGCATCGGCGTGGTGGTCGGTCTGCTGATCAATCGCAAGTAAAGGCCGGTGAGGCCGCCGGAGCAGGCAGGTCCGGCGCACCGGCGACACGGGCGGACCGGCGCAAGCCTCGCCGGTCCGCTTCTGCTGGCGCGCGCGCGCCGGCCAGGCCCTCACGCGCAACGCCCACAGCCATGACGACCGAAACACACTCGCAGCGCGCAGAACGCAGCCCGTTGCGCCGTATTCTCAGTTCCGTGTTTGCGATCCTGCAGACGCGGCTCGAACTGGTGGGCATCGAACTCGCCGAGGAAAAAGACCGCCTGCTCGGCGTGCTGTTTCTCGGTCTTGCCGCGATGATGCTCGCCACGATGGCCTTGATCGCGTTGACCGCACTCGTCGCCATTGCCTTCTGGGACACCTACCGATGGCAGGCGCTTGCCGGCATCACCGCGGTCTACGCGATTGCCGGGCTCGCCTGTGCGCTGAAGGCGCGCAGCGGTTTGCGCAACGCGCCGATGGTATTCGAAGCGACCATCGCGGAGTTCGAAAAGGATCGCGAAGCGTTTCGCAGCCGCGACTGATGGGAAAGTTCGTCTGCATCCGATCCATCGCCTCACCCTCACTGCCGCCGACACGCCATGAGCCCTTCCCGTCCTGATACCGCCTTTCGTAACAAGCGCCATCCGTCGAAGGATCTGAGCGCGCCGCATCTGCGGGCGCTGCGCAAGGAATTGCTGCTCGTGCGCGCGGACGTCGAGCGCGTCGAGCTTGCACAGGCCACCTTCGAACTGCGCCAGGCCGTCACGCATTTCAGCTGGCTCAGGTTCGTGATCCCCGGCTTCGGCGGCGTGCGCGTCGGTAAAGGGCCAAAGGCGAGCGTGCTCAACGCAGGCACGATCGGCGCGTTGCTCAAGCAGTACCCGTTCATCAGCTCGATCGCTTCGCTGTTGCTCGCCAAACCGCTGCGCGCGAGGGTCGTCGCGAGCGCGAAGCCCGTGCTCAAGTGGGGCAGCCTTGCGCTCGGCGCGTGGGAAGCGTTCCGGATCTGGCAACAGATGAAGAACGAGTCGGCGGCGGCGCGGGCGGCCGCGGCGGCTTCCGCTACGGCGCAGTCGCCGGCTGCGCAGGACGATTCGTTGCGAAGCGGCTATTGAGGTCGTGGCCGCTGCGAGTGGCAGCAATCTATCGGACCTCCCGCTCGCATGGTTGCGTGTGTCGGACTTCAATCACCGCTAACTGGTATTCCAGCATTCGCTGCTCGTGGGCGTCGCGCCGCTCGCATCGTTTCTATTGCCTCGCTGACCCGTCGCATCCAGCGTGAACGTGCCGCACGGGTCGTCGCGCATCGGGCCCGCTTCCGCGGGCGCCGCTTCGATCGAATAGCCGCCGTTCGTGTCGTCCGCGGGCAGCACGCGCACTCGATACACCGGGGCGCCGAACTGCGGCGCCTGATCGATACCCGCTGGCAAGGCCGGCACGCCATCGCTCGCCGCGGCCTCGACGAATTGCGCAGCCCGATATAACGCCGACGCCGCATCGATGCGATGCGTGCGCGCAATGTGGCTGCGATACGAAGGGATCGCAAACGCGGCGAGCGTGGCGGCAATCGCGAGCGCGATCACGAGTTCGAGCAGCGTGAATGCGGATGTGTTCGGCCGTTTCATACGTGTCCAGTCAGTGCGTTCCTCAGAATGGTCTTGCTGCAACGCGCCGCCAATGACGTTCGATCGCGCCATCTTCTGTCACGACCTCCATCTGCAACCAGATCTGCGACTCGCTGCTCCGCCCGAAGCCGCGCGCGGTCAGCAGATAAGCGCTGGCGTTGGGTCGACTCGCGAGACGCCAAGGCTCGATCAGGCATTGCGGCGCGCGCGATGATCCCGGCCATTGCGCCACCGGCGTGATGGCGCCTGCGTCGAACGCGGTTTCAAGCCTCCATTGAGTCGGCTCGCCGGATGTGAGCGGTGCATCGCGCGGGTCGCCACTTGCCGATAGCACGTTGCGCTCGCACAAGCTCAGCGCCGAATCCGCCGCGTGGAAAGCCTGCAGATAGTCACGCACATTGGTCGCCGCGCGAGCGGCCGCTAGCGATGTTTCGAACCATATCGCGGACGTGGCGAGCATCATGGCCGAGATCAACAGCACGATGGCTAGCACGACGCCGCGTTGATGTGCCCGTCGGGCACCGCCCTGACAATTTCGCCTACCTAAGTGTTTCGCTGTTCCGCCTGGCCCGCCGCATATGTCGTACGCGCGGCCGCGTTGCGTTGCTGTGCCGCGATCCATCACGACGACACCTCCGCGCGATTCCGCAGCGCAACGCGGCGGGAAAACACCTGTCGAGGCCGCAGGTCGGTACCGAGTGTACTCACGCCATCGCAGTCGATGTACTTCGAACGCTGTCCTTGCGGCGCGCCGCGCACCAGCACGCAGACATCGACCGCAACGACGTTCGCCCATTGATCCGCCGCCACGGCCGACGCATTCACCGCATCCGCCGCGCCGTCCAGCCAGTAGCGCAACCGCACGCGCTCGACGCCTTCGATCAGCGGCTGCGCGGACCCCGCATTGCCGCTGCCCACGCAGTAAAGCTCCGGCTCGCCGGTCGAGCCGCTGACGTTGGCGAAGTAGCGATTCACCACCGGCGCGCCCTCATCGCCAAGGACCGCGTCGCTGCTTTTGACGGCCTGTCCGACACAGTCGGTGACCTGACCGCTCGACGATGGCCATGTCGATACGACGTCTGCGACGTAACGGATCGCGACGCCATCCGAGCCGGTGCTCAAGGTGGTGCAAGCGAGGCTGTCGTCGGCGCCGGTCGGACGACCGCCCGAGCAGCCGAATAACGCAGGCGCCGCGTTGTAGCCAATGACATTGGCAGGGACGAAGCCGGCCATCTGCAATTGCTGGCCGATCAGCATCAGCGCGGTCAAGCCCGCTTCGCGAATCCGGGTCGCGTTGCTCGCCTGCACGAACGCGTTGCGCTGCGCCGTGTAAAGGGACACGGCGCCCGCGATCACGAGCAACCCGAGCGCCATCGCGATCAGGAATTCGATTAGCGTATGACCGAGTGGGCAATGCGGCCGCTTCATTTCGCGAACGCCAACGCGACACACGACGATCCAGCCGGTGCATCGACGTCGCCGCAAGGCTCCGCCGGCTGGGCGCTCGCATCGCCCAAAGCGGGGCGGTCCCGCACGGACGCCCACGTCACGCGCGCCGCCGCGACCGCGCCGCTCTCGCCAATCGATGCGTTGCCGTGCGGCAGCAGAACGCTCGCCCAGGTGCGCCATTGATTGAGCGCGACATCGCCCGTGGAAGGCGTGCGCGTCGCTTCGGCAATCGAGTCGGCTATCCACGCGGCGCTCTCGCGCAGCGTCATCGCGCGCGCTTCGCGTGCGGTCCACACCTGAACCGCGATCAAACCCAGCGCGCTCACCGCGACCAACGCGACCGCCAGCATCACCTCGATCAACGAGCTGCCATTACATGTCGATGGGTGCACACGCAAACCGGTGTTGAATGCGGGCTGTCTCATGACGTCGCTCCGCACGCGCCCTCCGAGATCCGCGCGCGACCTCCTGCCGCGACACTGATGCAGCGCCGCCACGAGTTCCCCTGCATCGATTTCGATGGGCTTCGCGGCGCGATATCAAAACTTCGAAACGCGCCGATCAGTTGCCCAGCCGGCGGCGTGAACGTCATATCCGTCTGCACGCCGGCGATGCTCACCGCCGCGAGCGCCGGCTGCGCGCGCAACAACGACGGCTTGCCGCCACGTTCGGCGAATACGGCCCAGCCGCAGGCCCAGTCGGCGATGCCGCCGGCGCAGGCTTGGCCCGACGCGAGACAGTCGCGCGCTGCATCGACGCGGCACACCGTGATGCGCGCACCGCGCCGCAGCGCCTCGCTGCGCGCGTAGGCGAACGTGGACAGCAGCGCCTTCGAGCGCGCGTCGACCTGATCGCGCATATGCCATGCGGCGAACGACGGCACCGCCATCACGGCCATCAGCATCACGAGCGCTATCACCGCCAGCGTTTCGACGAGTGTGAAACCGGCGCGCGATGGCCGGTAAATCCCCTTGAATTTCATCTGCATCCCTGAGCGTTACGAACGGATGCAGCCAATCTAGCGATTTGCGAGCGCGCCGACCATCGTCCGAATGGCCAGGTGGCATTCAGACGTTAGCGCGCGCAACAATGCACGTGACGATCGATCACGGAGGCGGGAGAAGCGATGCGTAAAAAAAAGCGCGAAATGCGCGAGGCGATGGACGTGAATGACCGCAGCTCAGCTGCGACACGCGTGCGCTCAGCGCTTGCGGGAAGGCTTGGGCGGGGAAGAGGCGCGGCGGAATTCCTCGATCACGTCCTCGAATTCGGAGACGTCTTCGAAGCGCCGGTACACGGAAGCGAAACGGACGTAAGCGATCGTGTCGAGCGCGCGCAACTCGTTCATCACGAGTTCGCCGAGGCGCTCGCTACGCACCTCGCGCTCGCCGCTGCCGAGCAGCTGATACTCGATACGGGCGACAGCCGCTTCGATCGCGTCCACCGCAACCGGGCGCTTGCGCAGCGCCAGTTGCATGCTCGCGACGATCTTGCGGCGATCGAATTCCGTGCGCGTACCGTCCTTCTTGACGACCGACGGCAACGCCAGCTCGACCCGCTCATACGTCGTGAAACGCTTGTCGCAGGCCGGGCAGCGGCGGCGCCGGCGGATCGTCGCGCCGTCTTCGGATACGCGCGAGTCGACGACTTGCGTATCGGCATGGCGGCAGAAGGGGCAATGCATGGTTTAGCCGTAAACCGGAAAGCGCTTGGTCAGATCGGCGACCTGAACCTTCACGCGCTCGATCGTCGCGGCATCTTCCGGGTTGTCCAGCACGTCGGCGATCAGGTTGCCGACCTGCTCGGCTTCCTTCACGCCGAAGCCGCGCGTGGTCATGGCCGGAGAACCGAGGCGGATACCCGAGGTCACGAACGGCTTTTCCGGATCGTTCGGGATCGCGTTCTTGTTGACCGTGATGTGTGCCGCGCCGAGTGCCGCTTCCGCAGCCTTGCCGGTGATCTTCTTCGCGCGCAGGTCGACCAGCATCACGTGGCTTTCGGTGCGACCCGACACGATGCGCAGACCGCGCTTGACCAGCGTTTCAGCAAGCACACGCGCGTTCTCGACGACCTGCTGCTGATACGCCTTGAATTCCGGCGAAAGCGCTTCCTTGAACGCGACGGCCTTCGCGGCGATCACGTGCATCAACGGACCGCCCTGGATGCCCGGGAAAATCGCCGAGTTGATCGGCTTCTCGAACTCGGCCTTCATCAGGATCACGCCGCCGCGCGGGCCGCGCAGGCTCTTGTGCGTGGTGGTGGTGACGAAATCGGCGTGCGGCACCGGGTTCGGATAAACGCCCGCGGCGACGAGACCGGCGTAGTGCGCCATGTCGACCATGAAGTACGCGCCGACCGACTTCGCGATCTTCGACATGCGTTCGAAATCGATGCGCAGCGCGAACGCGGACGCGCCCGCTACGATCAGCTTCGGCTTGTGTTCTTGCGCGAGCTTCTCGGCGGCGTCGTAGTCGATGTCTTCGGCTTCGTTCAAGCCGTAGCTGACCACGTTGAACCACTTGCCCGACATGTTGACCGGCGAGCCGTGCGTGAGGTGGCCGCCGTGCGCGAGGCTCATGCCCATGATCGTGTCGCCCGGCTTGAGCATCGCGAAGAACACGCCCTGGTTCGCCTGCGAGCCCGAGTTCGGCTGCACGTTCGCGGCTTCGGCGCCGAACAGCTGCTTCACGCGGTCGATCGCCAGCTGCTCGGCAACGTCGACGTATTCACAGCCGCCGTAATAGCGCTTGCCCGGATACCCTTCGGCGTACTTGTTCGTGAGTTGCGAGCCTTGCGCGGCCATCACGGCCGGGCTCGTGTAGTTTTCCGACGCGATCAGTTCGATGTGCTCTTCCTGACGGCGGTTTTCCTGCTCGATGACCTTCCAGAGTTCAGGATCGACGTTGGCGATGGTGCTTTGGGCTCTGTCAAACATACGGGTTCCGTTGAGTGTTTTCAGGTTGACCGGATCGTGCGCCGAATCCTGCGTAGAGGGTACACAGCGGGGTACGCAGCGCTTTGGGCGGCGAGGCTTGCCCTGACGTGGCGAGTGGAGAGTCGCCGCACACGCGAGGCGAGCCAGCCACCGTCAGCGCAGATTAATGCGCGCGGTTCACGGCTGCCCAGGCGAACGGCAAAACGGCACCCTGCGCTTCACGGTGGGTTGTTCCACCTTGAACCCGATTGGTTGAATCGGCTGAGTCGGACGACTCGGTTCTATCGCCAGTCACGCAGGGTCGAGCGCGTTAGTGTATTGGAAGAGGCCCGAATAGGCAACCGACTTGCGGGTGCTCCGGCGGCCGCTGGCGGGGCCTCCGGACGGTTTGGCGGCCCCGCTGCGCAACCATCTGAGGAAAGCGCGCCGGTCGCGCCGCGCACCCGTTGCGCGCCGCCGCGGCAGCCGCCGATCCGGCTCGTGCATCCTTGCCGCAGCGTGCCATTGGAAGTAGGCTTTGGGCCTTTGTCTCTTACCGACCAGGGAACTGCAATGATCGTGTTTGTCACAGGAGCGTCGGCCGGATTCGGCGCCGCCATCGCCCGCTCGTTCGTCAAGGGCGGCCATCGTGTCGTCGCCACTGCACGCCGCAAGGACCGTCTGCAAGCACTCGCCGACGAGCTCGGCGACGCGCTGCTGCCGTACGAGCTCGACGTGCGCGATCGCGCCGCCGTCGAAGCCGTGCCCGCCTCGCTGCCGGCGGACTTCGCCGCGATCGACGTGCTCGTCAACAACGCCGGCCTCGCGCTCGGCACCGAGCCGGCTCACAAGGCAAGTCTCGATGAATGGAACACCATGATCGAGACCAATTGCACGGGCCTCGCGCAGGTCACGCATGCGCTGTTGCCCGGCATGGTCGAGCGCAACCGCGGGCATATCTTCAATCTGGGTTCGGTGGCGGGCCGCTGGCCGTACGCGGGCGGCAACGTGTACGGCGCGACCAAGGCGTTCGTGCGCCAGTTCAGCCTGAACCTGCGCGCCGACCTCGCCGGCACCGCGCTGCGCGTGACCGACATCGAACCGGGTCTGTGCGGCGGCACCGAATTCTCGAACGTGCGATATCGCGGCGACGACGACAAGGCCGCCAAGGTCTACGAAAACGTGCAGCCGCTGACGGCCGAAGACATCGCCGATTCCATCTACTGGATCGCCACGCGCCCAGCCCACGTCAACATCAACACGATCGAGCTGATGCCGGTCGCGCAGTCGTTCGCCGGTCTGTCAGTGCATCGCGGCTGAGTTTGAAGGCGGGCGGCCGCGGCCGCCGCTACCGTTGGTCGCGCCGCCGCCCCTCATCGTGCTGGCTTTCTCCTGCGGCACGTCGATAGCCCGCTCCGCCAGTCCCGGCCCGGCCCGGCCGGCAAAGCCGGCTCCCATCGCCGCCGACGCCCGCCACAAGCAACTCACATTTCGAAACAGACCCCGGGTTGTGCGTTCCGGTAGAATGCGCCGCATGAATATGTCGACCAGCCAGCCAGGCACGGAAATCGGCTATACGTGGCCGATCCGCGTGTACTACGAAGATACCGACGCCGGCGGCATCGTGTTTTACGCCAATTACCTGAAGTTTTTCGAACGCGCTCGCACCGAATGGCTGCGCGCGTGCGGCGTCGACCAGCACCGGCTTGCGGAAGAAAACGACGCGATTTTCATCGTGCGCAGTACCGCGGTCGATTACCGGGCTCCGGCCCGACTCGACGACATCGTGAAAATTATCAGCCGGATCGAGCGTCTTGGCCGAGCTTCGGTAGACTTCGTGCAGGAAGCATGGCGCGAAGGCACGCTGCTTGCCACCGGTTCGGTCCGGATTGGCTGTGTGGACCGCGCGACGCTGCGGCCAGCCGCGATCCCGCCGTCGGTTCTCGCCGCGCTGCGGCACGGGCCGGGCACTAGCGAGAGCGCTGACTGAACGACGGCGGCATGTCAACGGACGATCCCTGAGCCTCGTTGTTACGGGGCCAGTGAACTCATACCGGTCAGGTAACACAAAGCATGGTTCGGCTTCGATATCGCCGAAGCTTCCGTTTTGCCCACGGCAAGCTTGAAGCGGCCTTGCAGCCGGACGCCCCCTTTCCGGGACGTTAAAACGAACCTTTATGAACACTACACAAGATCTGTCGATCGTTTCACTCGTACTCAACGCGAGCCTGCTGGCCCAGGCCGTCATGGCTCTGCTGCTGTTGCTGTCGCTACTCTCCTGGACTTTCATCTTCCGCAAGTGGTTTGCGATTCGCCGGGCGCGCGCGCAAACTGAACGCTTCGAGCGTGATTTCTGGTCGGGCGGCGACCTGCAGGCGCTGTATCAGAGCGCCGCGAACAACCGTCACAGGATCGGCGCGCTCGAGCGGATTTTCGAGTCCGGCATGCGGGAATTCCTGAAGGGCAAAGAGAAGCGCCTGAACGATTCGGGCGCGATTCTCGACGGCGCCCGGCGCGCGATGCGCGCGGCGTTCCAACGCGAAATGGACGTTCTCGAAGCGAATCTGGCGTTCCTCGCGTCGGTCGGTTCGGTCAGCCCGTATATCGGTCTGTTCGGCACGGTGTGGGGGATCATGAATGCGTTCCGCGGCCTCGCCAACGTGCAGCAGGCCACGCTCGCGAACGTCGCGCCGGGCATCGCCGAGGCCCTGACCGCCACCGCGATCGGCCTGTTCGCCGCAATTCCGGCCGTGGTCGCCTACAACCGCTACGCGCACGACATCGACCGTCTGGCGATCCGTTTCGAAACCTTCATCGAAGAGTTCTCGAACATCCTGCAGCGCCAGGCACACTGAGGAGGCCATGATGGCAGGCTCCCGTTCCTCCAGCATGCGCGGCTCGCGCTCGCGTCGCGCAATGGCCGACATCAACGTCGTGCCGTACATCGACGTGATGCTCGTGCTGCTAGTGATCTTCATGGTCACGGCGCCGCTCGTCGCGCCGTCGATCGTCAATCTGCCGACCGTCGGCGGCGCGGCGCCCCAACAGCAGACACCGCCCGTCATCGTCAACATCCGCGCGGACGGCAATATGAGCGTCAAGTACAAGGACGACTCCGGCACGCAGCAGCAGGAAGACATGACGAAGGCTGGCCTCAACGGTTTCATCGCCGATCGGGCACAATCGCACCCCGATCAGCCCGTCGTGATCGCCGCCGACAAAACCGTGAAATACGAAGTCGTGATGAACGTGATGTCCGATCTGAAGGCTCGGGGCGTCAAGCGCGTCGGATTGCTCGTCAAATCGCAATGATCCGCAAGAACTCCGAATACCCGCTTCAGCCGCCGCGTGAACGCGGCACCGGGCGAGCTTTTCTGTTCGCGCTGGTGATGCATGCGCTGCTCGGATTCTTCCTGTATCGCGGCATCCAATGGCAGAACAGCACGCCCGAGGGCGAGCAGGCGGAACTGTGGACAGAGGTGCCGGATTCGGCGATTCCGCGTCCCGTCGTCACGCCGCCGCCCACGCCGGTCGCCCCTGCTCCGCCCGTGCGCGACGAACAGGCCGACATCGCGCTGCAGGAAAAGAAGCGCCAGCAGCAGGAAGCGGCTCGCGCGGCCCAACTGGCCGAACAGCAGCGCCAGTTGAAGCTGAAAGAGCAACAGGAAGCGGAAGCGAAGCGGCAGCAACAGCTGGCGGCCGAACAGGCGGCCCAGCTCGCGGCGCAGAAGGCCGCGAAGCTCAAGCAGCAGCAGGCGCAACAGCAGCAACAGCAGCAACAGCAGCAGGCCGAGAAGCTCAAGCAACAGCAGCTCGCCGAGCAGCAGAAGCAACAGCAACTGAAAGAACAGCAGGAGCAGCAGCAAAAGCAGGCTCAGGCAGAAGCGCAGAAGAAGGCTGAGGCGGAGAAAGCGGCGAAGGCCAAGGCGCAAGCCGATGCGGCCGCGCAGGCGAAAAAGCAGCTCGACAACGAACGTCGCGCGCGGCTTGCGCAGATGCAGGGTCTGGCTGGCGGCGTGGGCGGCAGCAGTTCGAGCAGCAACGGCCTGGGCAAGAGCGGAACGGGTAGCGGCTCGGGCGGCACGGCGGCATCGCCGGGTTACGCGGACAAGGTACGACGGCTGGTGCTTCAGCATGTGAACTGGGGCGGCGAAACGGAAGGTCTCGAGACCGTGATCGCCGTGCGTTGTTCGCCGGACGGCAATCAGCTGAGCGCAAACATTACCCGCAGCAGCGGCAACGCCGCGTGGGACGCCGCCGCATTGCGGGCGGTGAAAGCCTCCGATCCGATGCCTCGGGACGTCAATGGCAAGACGCCGGACTACTTCACTATCACGCTGCGTCCGGCGGCTTGATGTGCAGGCTGACAGCCGACCGGCGGCCAACGCCGCGCCCCACCCGGCGCGGCGTTGCGCGGGAACGAAATAGCCGTTTTCCGGTCTGTCTGCTGTCTTCGAGTATTAAGTAAAACCGTTTTTGAGGAACCCATACAGCATGAGTTTGATGACCAAGCTAGGCCTGCGAACCCTCGTGGCAACGTGCCTGATCGCCGTCGGCGGCGCCGCCAACGCACAACTCAACGTCCTCGTGACGGGCGTCGGATCCACTCAGTTTCCGATCGCAACGGCGAATTTCGCCAATGAAGCGAACTCCCCGCAGCAGGTCAGCACGATCGTGCGTCAGGATCTGCAACGCAGCGGCAAATTCACGAATATCGACGCAGGCTCGACGCCGGTGTCCGAGACCGATTCCGTCGACCTCGGCGCATGGAAGGCGAAGGGCGCCAACGCGTTCGTCGCGGGCAGCGTGAACCGCCTGCCGAACGGCCAGTACGAAGTGCGCTTCAAGCTGTACGACACGGTCAAGGGCGAAAGCCTCGGCGGCCTCGTGCTGGTGAGCCCGGAAAGCGGTCTGCGCATGAGCGCGCACAAGGTCGCGGACTACATTTACGCCAAGCTGATGGGCAATCGCGGCGTGTTCGCCACGCGCCTGTCGTATGTGATCAAGTCGGGCAACCGCTACCAGCTGCAGATCTCGGATTCGGACGGTCAGGACGCGCACATCGCGCTGTCGAGCCCCGAGCCGATCATCTCGCCGGCCTGGTCGCCCGACGGCACCAAGGTCGCTTACGTGTCGTTCGAGAAGAAGAAGCCGATCGTCTATATCCACGACCTGCCCACGGGCCGGCGCATCGTCGTATCGGACCAGAAGGGCAACAACAGTGCGCCGGCGTGGTCGCCGGATGGCCGCACGCTCGCCGTCGCGCTGTCGCGTACCGGCAATACGCAGATTTTCGCGGTCAACGCGGACGGCAGCGGTCTGCGTCGTCTGACGCAAGGCAGCTCGATCGACACCGAGCCGACCTACTCTCCTGACGGTCAGTGGATCTATTTCACGAGCGACCGCGGCGGCGCACCGCAGATCTACAAGATGCCGGCGCAAGGTGAAAGCGCGGGCGGCGCGGAACGCGTCACGTTTACGGGCAGCTACAACACCAGCCCGCGTGTGAGTCCTGACGGCAAGGAGCTTGCCTACATCTCGCGCGTCGGCGGTGCATTCAAGCTGTACATCCAGGACCTGCAAGGCGGATCCGCCACGGGCCTGACGGACACGACACATGACGAATCGCCGAGCTTCGCGGCGAACGGTCAGTACATTCTTTACGCCACTCAGGTGAACGGCCGTGGCGTGTTGGCCGCAGTATCGACCGACGGTCGCACTCGGCAGGTCCTGTCCGTTCAGGGGGGCAGCGTACGCGAGCCGTCCTGGGGCCCGTTTATGCAATAACGTTGATGCAATAACACAAGGAGAGTAATCAAATGATGTCCAAACTTCGTTTCGCATTCGCCGTCGTGATGGTCGGTGCACTGGCCGCATGTCACTCGGGCGTCAAGCTCGACGAAAACGCCAACAAGGGCGCAGGCTCGGCCCAACCGAACCCGACCGACGTCGCGACGGTCAACGTCGACCCGCTGAACGATCCGAACAGCCCGCTCGCGAAGCGCAGCATCTACTTCGACTTCGACAGCTACTCGGTGAAGGATGACTATCAACCGCTGCTGCAACAACACGCGCAATATCTGAAGAGCCACCCGCAGCGTCACGTGCTGATCCAGGGCAACACCGACGAGCGCGGCACCAGCGAATACAACCTCGCACTCGGCCAGAAGCGTGCTGAAGCCGTGCGTCGTTCGCTGTCGCTGATGGGCGTGTCGGATTCGCAAATGGAGGCCGTGAGCCTCGGCAAGGAAAAGCCGCTGGCAACGGGTCATGACGAAGCGTCGTGGGCACAGAACCGCCGCGCCGACCTCGCGTATCAACAGTAAGTCAACGGGTGGTGAACCGAATGACGCATCGTTTCTCCTGGCTGCGGTTTGCCGCAGCGGCCTGCGTCGCAGGCACGGCCCTCACGGCCGTGCCCGCCCATGCGGGCATGTTCGACGACGATCAGGCCCGCCAGGCCATTCTCGATCTGCGCTCGAAGACCGATAGTCTGTCGAGCCAGCTATCGGCGGCGCAACGCACGATCCTCGATCAGTCCAACCGTCTCGACCAGCTCAACCAGCAGGTCGCGACACTGCGCGGACAGAACGAGGACATGGCGAACCAGCTCACGACGCTGCAAAAGCAGCAGAAGGACTACTACACCGATCTCGACACGCGCCTGAAGAAATTCGAGCCGCAGCAACAGACGGTGGACGGCGTCCAGGGCGAGGTGCAGCCGGGTGAAACCGATGCGTTCAACGCGGCTTCACAGCAATTCCGCAGCGGCGACTTCAAGAACGCGGCGGCATCGTTCCGCAGCTTCATCTCCAAATATCCGAACAGCCCGTATCAGCCGATCGCGCAATACTGGCTCGGCAACGCGCTGTATGCACTGCGCGACTACAAGGGTTCGACGACTGTCTGGCAAGGTGTCGTGAAGAACTATCCACAGCATCCGCGTGCACCGGAAGCGCTGCTCGCGATCGCGAACAATCAGCTCGAACAAGGCCAGAAGGCCGCGGCGAAAAAGACGCTCGAGCAGATCGTCGCGCAATACGCCGGCTCGGACGTCGCGCAGTCGGCGCAGAACAAGCTGTCGCAGATCAAGTAGATCGTGGTGTTGGATTGATCACGTTTTGATGTAGTTGGCAGTAACGCGCAGTGTCCGAAGTGATAGCCACGCGCGCCTCTCGCTGGAAAGCCCGGGTAGTGATGCCCGGGCTTTTCATTTTGGGCGACGGTCTTGCCGAGTTGACAGGGCATTGGTGCGCCGATATAATTTCGCTTCTCTTTTGGGTCGTTAGCTCAGCTGGTAGAGCAGCGGACTTTTAATCCGTTGGTCACAGGTTCGAATCCCGTACGGCCTACCAAAAGATTCGAGGGCTGACATGCGAAAGCATGTCGGCCCTTTTCTTTTTCCTTTGCCCGCGTGTGCAAACAGGTACGCGCGCGGCAAACGAGCCGCCTCTTCCCGCCCGCCTCAACGTAGCCTTCCGTTCAGGCACTGCCCTCCGCCCTCCAACGCCGCCCAAAAAAACCAGGCATCCCGCAACGACATCGCGCCAACGCGCCAGCGCATTCTTATCTTTTTAGTAATTTTCGATTCATGTTTGTGCCACGGGTGGTTTGTAGCCTCGCGACTTGCAATACCGGCTGCAACTTTCAAAAAATTTCACCCACCCTACTCAAACACACAGAATGCAAACCACCCTGAAGGCGCTTCCGATCGCGGTTCTGATCTCCGCCATCTACGGCTGCGGCGGCAGCACCCAAAACACGAGCACCACGAGCAGCACCCCGGCCACGACGACGACGCCCTCGACTTCCGCCAGCAACTACACGGCTGGCAACCTGCTGGTCTCGCGCACAGCCTATGACCCGGCGTTCGCTCTGAGCGGCACACTGCCTTATAACGCGACGCCCACGACCACCAATGCAGCCCCCGTGACCGCAGTCACGCCGGGCACCTTTCCGAATGTGTTCACCAACGACGCGAACGACGCCAACTTCGGCGTGACGTCGGAAGCGTATCTGGATCAGTGGGCACCGAACGCGACGAGCCCGTCGCAAACGCTGGACATCACCGCGCAGGCCGCGAAAAGCAACGTGAATTTCGCCACCAGCTTCGCCTCGAAGTCGGAGCTCGCGCTGAACGTGTCGGTGGATCAGAAATCGCTGACCTTCACCGGCTACAACACGTCGATCGACCAGGCCGATATCTCGAACACGAATACGCCGGGCGTGGTCGACACGACCAACACCGACATCGCAACGCCTACCTACCGTACCGTCGCGCAGCTGAATTTCGCCGATAACAGCCTGTCGTTCACGAACACCAACGCGTACGCCGGCAACAACAGCCGCGCGGCCGTGCTCGCCAACGGCATGTACTACATCGTCGGCAATGCCGGCAATTCGGGCAAGAATCCGAAGCCGACGACGGCCCAGCTCGACATGCTGACGATGAACACCGGCGTGCAAAGCATCGCTCCGGGCAGCCAATGCGCGTTCACGCAAGTGATCGGCGCATTCCAGTCCGGCACGGGCACCGGCACGTACGCGGTCGCACCGGCGGGAACGGCGTGCTCGCTGGCATCGATGGGTTCGATCACGGGCGGCAGCTCGACCGGCGACCAGTTCGGCTTCTCGATCGCGAGCCTGCCGACGACGCCCGCGACCGCCGCCGACAAAACCGGCAAGGACGTCAACCTGCGCGGCCTGTTCGTCGGCCCGGACGGCACGATGTACGTCTCGAAGGGCAGCGGCGGCAATGGCGTGAACACCGTGTACCAGGTGGGCGCGACCGGCGCGCTCGCCAATGGCGGCAAGTTGCCGCAAAACGCCGCGACGACGATCGTGCCTGGTTTCCCGACGACCCTCGCGACCAACCTGACGGCGCTCACGTCGCCTAGCCAGGTGACCGGCACGGTCTATCCGTTCGGGATGTGGATCCCCGCGTCGAATCCGTCGATCATGTTCGTCGCCGACGAAGGCGACGGCACGCCGGGCGACCAGGTGAGCGGCAGCGGCGGCCTGTGGGTCTATCAGAACCAGAACGGCACGTGGATGCCGCTCGCCAACCTGACGACCGGCCTGAACCTCGGCACGGCCTACACGGTGACGGACACGACCGGCGCGTACGGTACGAAGGGCGCGAGCTATACGACGACGCCTGACGGCTTGCGCAACATCACGGGCCAGGTCAACAGCGACGGTTCGTTCACGATCTACGCGGTGACCTCGACGATCGGCAACAGCCTCGGCGCCGCGTTCGATGCGGGCGCCGACTCGAACCAGCTCGTCAAGATCACCGTGAGCATCAACGGTTCGACGGCGACCTCGACGCAGGGTTTCACCGTGATGCAGACCGCGCCGTATGGCCAGGCGCTGCGCGGCGTCGCACTCGTGCCAAAGTCCTGAGCGGGTTAGTAGATTCAAAAGAAACGACCTGCCATCCGGCAGGTCGTTTTTTCTTGCACGCTCCAACGTAAAATCCGTCACGAGCAATCGCCGTCTCGCCTCAACGCGCCGGCAGTCCCGCATTGAACCGCAACACGATCCTGCAGCCTGGCGTGTTGTCGTGAATCTCCACGACGGCCTCGTGCACCCGCGCGATCGCGGCCACGAGACTCAAGCCGACGCCATGCCCCGAAGTCGCCGCCTCCTGCCCGTTTCTGCTGCGATAGAACGGACGCAGGACAGCATCGCGCTCACCTGCCTCGATACCGGGTCCAGTATCCGCGACCTGCACGACGGGCCTTCCCGCTTCAAGCGTTGCTTGCAGCGTCACCGCGCCGCCACCGGGCGTAAACTTCAGCGCGTTATCGAGCAGATTCTCGATAGCGCCGAACAGCAGATCCACGTCGCCGCGCGCGAAAACTGGTTCGGACGCAAGCACCGCGACCGACAAACGACGGTTCTCCGCGACCGGCTCGTACAACTCCGCGACGTCGCGCAGGATGGTGTCCAGCGACACGTCGCAGAAGCTCGCGCGTCTGACATCCGCTTCGACCTCCGCGATCCTCAATAGCGCGGTGAAACGGTTCAGCACGACGTCCGATTGCGCGATCGCGGTGTCGACGGCGCTCGTGTAGTCGTCGACGGTATGCGAGCGCCGCCGCGTGCGTTCGAGGCCCGCGCGCAGATGCGTCATCGGCGTGCGCAGATCGTGCGCGATGCCCGCGCACACGCCGCGCACTTCGGCCACCAGCCGCTCGATTTCATCGAGCATCAGGTTGACGATTTCCGCCAGACGATCGAGATCGTGATGCGTGCCGCGATTCGACAGACGCCGACTCAACTGGCCCGCCATGATCTCGCGCGCCGTCAGACTCATCGAGCGGATACGTCGGTTCGACATCGCGTGAAGCGCGGCGCCGCAGCCCACGGCAAGCAGAATCGTCAGCATGAGCCCGAGGCACAGGATCTTCACGAGCGTATGGTCGAAATGAATGATCTCGTCGATCGAGTGACCGACGACCACCCGCAGACCGCTACGCGTCGGCACGATGATGCCGCGAAAATGACTGGCCAGCGACGGCGGCCCGTCGTTCATTGCTTGCGTGTAGTAGAACGGCCGGCGCTCGCGCTCGGCCGGCAACGCATGGATATTGCCGGCGAGCCAGCGGCCTTCTTCGTCGAACACGCCATAGGGCCGGCTGCTCGCGATGTCGCGCCGGCTCAGCGCCGCGATATTGGCGATCGCCTCGGCGCGGCCGATCGAGCTGAACTCGGCCACTTCTCCGCGCAGCCGTTCATCGACCTCGTGCAGCAAATACGTGTGCATCATCCAGTAGAGCATCGCGAACAGCACGACCGCGCAACTGACGAATACCATCAGCAGCCAGGTGACGTTGTTGGCCGGCAGGCGCGGCCAGCGCCTATTCGCCGGCACGGAGGACATAGCCGACATTTCGAACCGTGTGGATCATGAGTGAAAACCGTCCGTTCATACTGATCTTGCGGCGCAGGTGACCGATATGCATGTCGATCACGTTGGTCTGCGCATTGAAGTGGTAATTCCAGACTGACTCGAACAGCATCGCGCGCGTCACCGGCTGCTCCGTATGCAGCATCAGGTATTTGAGCAACTGGTACTCGCGGGGCTTCAACTCGATCGACTCGCCCGCGCGCCGGACCTGATGCGTGCCCATATCGAGCACGAGATCGCCGACGCTCAGCACCAGCGGCTGCTCCGAAGAAGAGCGGCGGCGCAGCAGCGCATTGAGGCGCGCGGTCAGTTCGAGACTGTCGAATGGTTTGGTCAGGTAATCATCGCCGCCGGCGCGCAGGCCGCGTACGCGTTCGTCGACCGCCGAAAGCGCGCTCAGTATCAGCACCGGGGTCTCTTTGCCGACGTTGCGCAACGTGGAGAGGATCGACAGACCATCCACGTCGGGCAGCATCCGGTCGAGCACGACGGCGTCGAAATCGCCGTTGAGCGCGCGCAACAGGCCGGCATGGCCGCTCGGCACGCTTTCCACCGCGAAGTCGTAGTCCTCGAGCGCGGTGGACACTTCGAGCCTCACACGCTCGTCATCTTCGACGACGAGAATGCGGGGTCTGCGCCCCGCGGGGTAGTTGATCGCTGCTCTGCTTTCCAAGAGGACGTCGTTTCCTGTGGTCGTGCGTCGCCGCATGAACGGCGACGTCAATAGCGGGGGCCGCCTATGCGGGCGCGGAGTATGACATGGCCATGTTGCTGCTTCATGACGCGTCCCGGGCGGAGCCGAAAACCGTTCACACGTGCAACTAGTCGAGCTTCAGTGCCGCGCGCACCTCCGCCTTCGCATCGGCAAAGTCGCGCTGAAAATCCGGATTGGCCATCAGCGCCGCCGCGACGAGCGTTCCGTCGATGCGACCCGCTTCGACATCGCTCGGATAGTGGACGCCGTCGACGACGCGGTTCATGCCGAATTCGCGCCCACGCGCGAATAGCGCATCGCGCTTCTCGGGGACCATCTGCGCGAGCAGGATCGCGCACAGATAGCCGAAGGTCGCATGACCGCTCGGGTACGAGTTGTAGTCGTCGCCGGGCCGCTTCGGCACGATCGGTTGCACGTCGCGGCTCGCGATGAAGGGCCGCGCGCGGCTAAAGAAATGCTTGCCGCCTTTTGCGACCCGCTCGGCATCGTGATCGACGGCTTCGAACAGCGCAGCGGTTTTCGGCAGACCGGCTTCGTTGAAGTCCGGTCCGAGCACATCCGCGAAACGGAACACGGACTTGGTGGCGTCCGCCTTCGCGCGCGCCACCTGCTCCGGCGTGCGGCTGCGCTGCGCGTTCAGCACGGCATCGAGATCGGCTTGCTGACGCTCGGAACCATCGGCGGCAGGTGGCGCGAGCAGCACGCCAAGCGGAATTTGACGGGCGTCGAGATAGCTCGCCTGCGCGGACGGTGCGGCGTAACTCGCCGCACTTGCAGCGACGAAGAGGGAAGCCGCGAGCGGCAAGTAGGTCAAGCGTTTCATCGTGTACGAGAAATGAAGAGAGATTGCAGCGAAGTGGCACGGCGCTATCGCCGCCAGGAGAAAAGGCGTGATTCACCGCCTGAACGGTGCTGCCGATGCTAGTGCGCACGTATGAATGCGCGGTGTCCACAAACTTACAAACCTGAGCGCGTCGCGTAGCGTCAGTGCGGATCGCGCCGTTGTGGGGCATCCGTAATAGCAACTTTAGATTCGTAAGATACCGATCACTTCGCATTAACGGACGGTTGATAGCATCCCGCCTCGTTCGACTCCCAGTTCATCGCCCCACTCGCGAAAGGATGCTGCACCATGCAACGGGTTAGTTTTCCCCTTAGAAAGAAGCCGCTGACGCAATTCGTTCTTGCCACACTGTGCGCGACCGGCGCACAGATCTCGCATGCCCAGACCTCGGGCGATCTCGGCTCCGTGCAAAGCACGGCCGTCTCATCATCGAACAGCGGCACGGCCACCAGCACCAACGTGCAGTCGGCACCGGCACAGGCGCCGTCGCAAGGCTCGCTCACCGCAACCCAACCGCAGTCGGTGATCAGCCGGCACTACATCGAAAACAGTACCGCTCCGACCGCGAACTACAGCGAGATCGTGCAGATCGCGCCGAGCGTGTCGAATGTTTCTCCGAACGGCTCCGGCCTGATGGAATCGCAGAGCCTGTCCATTCGCGGCTTTCAGGACGGTCAGTACAACGTGACATTCGACGGCATCCCGTTTGGCGATACCAACGACTTCACCCATCATTCGACGTCGTTTTTCTCGAACCGGGTGCTCGGCAATATCGTCGTCGACCGCGGTCCCGGCGACGCTTCGCAGATCGGCTTCGCCACCTTCGGCGGAACGATCAGCCTGCAGTCGAGGGATCCGTCGGCATCGCCGGCATTCTCGGTGCTCGGCTCGTACGGCAGCTTCGACACATGGCAGGCCGGCGCCGAGTTCAATACCGGCTATCTGCAGCAATGGGGCGATGCGCGCGCAATGGTCGGCTATGCGCAGAGCAGCAGCGACGGTTATCTGACCAACGCGGACCAGCGCCGTCAGAACGTCTACTTCAAGCTCGACAAGCCGATCGGCGACAACACGCTGCTCACGCTGTTCGCGACTTACAACAACATCCACCAGAACGTGCCGCTCGGCGCGACGGCCGCGCAGATCCAGCAGTTCGGTCCCAACTTCGGTCTTAGCGCCGACCCGACGAGTCAGGCCTATGCCGGCTACAACTTCGACAAGATCAACACGGACTTCGAATACATCGGCGTGAAAACGAAGGTCGCCGAGTGGGTGATCGACAACAAGCTCTATACGTACGGTTACTACCACAACGGCTTCAACGGACTCGACCCGAACGGTGAAACGCCAAACGGCACGATCTTCGGCCCGAACAACGTGCCGGGCCAGGAAATGAACAACAACTACCGCGCGTTTGGCGACGTCCTCGCGCTCGAGCGGCAGCTCGGTCCCGGCAAGCTGCAGACCGGCATGTGGATCGCACACCAGTCCAACTTCCGCGACAACTTCAATGTCGATTCGTCGCTGAACTTCGCGTTCATCTCGCAGAACTTCACGATGAACGACACGATGCTGACGTTTCAGCCGTATCTGCAATACGCCTGGCAACTGCAGAACGGTTTGACGATTACGCCGGGACTCAAGTACGTGTCGTTCAACCGCAGCATCGATACGCCGATGAACCAGAAGACCGGTGAGCCGCTCGATTTCAGCCACACGTGGGACAAGGTGCTGCCGTCGTTGACGCTGCACCAGCAGATCACACCGCAATGGAGCGCGTATGCGCAGTACGCGCAGGGCTTTCTCGCGCCGAACCTGAACGTGTTCTATGTCAACGATCCGACCGTCTCGGGACAACCCGATCCGGAACAGACCGACAACTACCAGATCGGCACGACGTACAAAACGGGGCGTCTGACCGTCGCCGCCGATCTGTACTACATCAACTTCCGCAACGCGGTGACGAGCCGCACGGTCGGCAACAACGTGATCTTCTCGAATGCGGGTGGTGCGACCTACAAGGGCGTCGAAACCGAAGCGACCTTGTCGGTCGGCGACGGCTTCAGCCTGTACGGCAATCTGACCTTCAATTCGGCCAAACAGAAGAGCACCAATACGTGGATGCCCAACGCGCCGCAATCGACGGCCGCCGCCGGCGTGCTCTACGAACGCGGGCCGCTCAACGGTTCGTTGCTGATGAAGTTCGTCGGCCATCAGTATGGCGATACCGGCAACACCCAGCCGATCGGCGGCTATGCGATCACCAACTTCGCCAGCTCGTACACGTTTGCCCGACTCGCACCGTGGACGCATGACACGCGCCTCGGCTTCCAGATCGACAACCTTTTCAACCGCACCAGCATCAATGCGCTGGCCGGCTACACCGTCGCGGACAACACACCGCTTTACTGGACCATCCCGGGCCGCGCGTTCGTCGCGACGCTGTCCACCGATTTCTGAACGGAGCTTCTTTCATGACTGTCGATAACCTGCTGCACCTCGCGAACAATTCCGGTGGCGTGTTGTATGTGATTGCCGCCATGCTGTTCGTTGCCCTGACGATCATCATCGAGCGCTCGTGGTTCCTGCAGCGCGCATCGAGCGGCAGCCGCGCGGTGCTCGACCAGGTCGACCGCCTCGAACAACTGAACGCCGCCTCGCTGACGGCATGCGCCGAACAGTTTCAGGCGCTGCCGATGGCGAGCCTGCTGAAGGTCGCCGGCCGGCTTGCCGGTCAGACGTCGCGCGATGAGCTCGATGCGTGTCTCGACGAAGCGATCATGCGCGAAGCACCGAACATCGACCGCTTCCTGTGGGTGCTCGACACGATCGTCACGCTCGCGCCGTTGCTCGGTCTGTTCGGCACGATCGTCGGTATGTTCAACGCGTTCCAGGTGCTGTCGAATCCGGGCAACGCACCGACCCAGGTCACGGGCGGCGTGGCCGAGGCACTGATCGCTACGGCGTCGGGTCTGTTCGTCGCGATTATCGGCCTCGTGTTCTTCAACGGTCTGCACAACCGCGTAAGAGGCGTCGTCCATCAGCTCGAAACCCTGAAGGCGGCGCTCGTGAACCGGCTTGCGGCCAGAACGCATGAGTCGGTCAAGCCGGTGCATGAAGTGCCGCGCCCGGTGGTCGGCAAATTCGCCTCGCAGGGAGTCTGACGATGAAGTATTTCGAGGCGCGAAAGGCGCGCATCGAGATCATCCCGATGATCGACATCATGTTCTTCCTACTGGTGTTCTTCATCATGATCACGCTGCACATGATCCCGAACGCGGGGCTGCGCTCGCAGCTGCCGTCGAGCGCCACGGCGCAAGCGCTGCCGCCGCCGCAGGTCACGGTAACGCTCGCGACCGACGGCAGTCTGTCGGTCGACGGCCGCACGCTGAGCCTTGCGCAATTGACCACCCTGCTCGCCGCCCGCACGGACGTCGCGCATACGGTCGTGACGATTGCCGGCTCGAAGCAGGCGCAGATCCAGCACCTCGTCTCGGTGATGGACGCGTGCCGCGCCGCGGGTGTATCGCAAATCGCGCTCGCCGCGCAGCCCGCGGCGAACTGATATGGCAACCGTACCCCCCTCCGGGATCGTGCAGGAACGAACGCGCCTATTGCCGGCCGCCGCCATCGCGCTCGTCGCGGAAGCGCTGGTGCTCGGCGCGACGATTGCGCTGCTCACGCATACGACCCGGGTGTCTTCCGTATCGCATGAAGCGCCGCCAACGCTGCTGACGCTGGCGGCACCGGCTCCCGCGCCGCAACCGCCGCAACCGCCTGCGAAGCCCGTGCCGCCTCCCGCGCGGCCGGTCGTACCCGTGCGCCATGCTGCGCACACGCCCGCGAAGCCCGTGACGGCCGCGGTGCCGAAGCGCGTGCCGACTCCGGTGCCGGTGCAGCCCGCGGCGACACCGACCGAGCCGCCATCCGTGCCCGCGCCGCAACCGCCAGCCGAGCCCGCGCGGCAACCGCCCGCACCCGCTACGGCGCCGGTTGCAGCCGCGCCTACGCCAAGCTCCGAGGGTGCGCTGCGCACGGCGATTCAGGCCGCGCTGCGCTATTCCGAATCGGCCCGCATGGCTGGCATGACGGGCCGCACACGCGTCGCGTTCCGGTATCGCGACGGCGTCGTGTCCGACCTCAGCGTCGTGGTGTCGAGCGGTATCGGACTGCTGGACCGCGCAGCGCTCGCAGCCGTGCGCGACGCCGCTTATCCGAAACCCGAGTCCGCATTCGTGGGCAAAACGCTCTCGGAGCAAGTGTGGGTCGACTTCAAACTCGACGACCACGAATGATGATCCGCTAACGCCCAACCGCACGAGGGACGTCATCCGCCCACCGGAATGGCGTCCCTCTTCCCAATCCATCCGCAGTACCAATAAGAATCTACTCAACGTGAAACTGAAAAATATCCTGTCCGCCTTGATCGCCGGCGGCGTCGCTTCCCTGCTCGCGCTGTCGAACGTCCATGCGGCGACGGGCGCCAACGCCGATCAATTCGAAATCGCGAAACGCTATGGCCTCGAAGGGGGCGAGCGTTGGGATTACGTGGCGTACGACGCTGTTCGCCAGCACCTCTTCATCAGCCGCGACACGCACGTGCAGGTGATCGATACGCGCACCGGCAAACCGGTCGGCGAGATCGCCAACACCGACGGCGTGCACGGCTTCGCGTTCGTGGAGGACCTCAAGCTCGGCTTCGTCACCAACGGCCGCGCCAATACGGTGAGCGTCGTCGATCTCGACACACTCAAGGTCGTCGACAGCATCAAGGCCGCGGGCCCCGACCCGGACGGCATCCTCTACGTGCCGGCCTTGCGGCGCATCTTCGTGAGCAATGGCCACGACGGCAGCGTCAGCGCAATCGACGTCGCGACGCGCAAGGTGGTCGCCACGATGAGCGTGGGCGGCAAGCCGGAGGCGCTCGCGGCGGACAGCCACGGGCACGTGTTCGTCAATGTGGAAGATCGCGCCGAGATCGTCGAGATGGACGGTCGGTCCGCGACGGTGCTGGCGCATTGGCCACTCGCACGGTGCGAGTCGCCGACCGGGCTCGCGATCGATCCGGCGAGCGAGCGCCTGTTTTCGGTTTGCGCCAATCACCGCATGATGATCGTCGATACGACGTCGGGCCGTCGCGTGGCCGAGGTGCTGATAGGGGGTCACCCCGACGCGGCGGCTTTCGATCCGGCCTTGAAGCTCGCGTTCAGTTCGAACGGCGCGGACGGCACGCTGACGATCGTGCATGAAGACGATGCAGACCATTACACGGTCGCGCAGAACATGCCAACGCTGGAAGGCGCGAAAACGATGGCGCTCGATGAACAGCAGCACCGGATCTATCTGGTGTCGTCGAAGTTCGGCGCGGCCGACCCGGCCACGGCTGCCAGTTCTCATCCGCGCGCGACGGTCATCCCCGGTACGTTCGAAGTGCTCGAGGCGCAGCTCAAGGCACGCTGACGCGTGGCATCGACGCACGGCCGCCCGTTGATCGCGGCGGCGCGTCAAACATCGGTTCGCCTAGATGAGGCCGTGCGCGACGCCGCTCGGCGTCGCCCAGCGCTCGCTGTCGTTCGACACGCCGAAATCGGCGGCCCGTAGTGAAACGGTGGCCGAGCAGGCCGTCGCACGCTTTGCGCTGGCGCGCGCGAGGATGCGCTGCTCGTGCACATAGAAGAATTCGAGTTGGCGCGCGTCGGACGCTTTTCGTTCGAGTTCGAACACATCCTCGAGCACGCGCCGCGACACGTGAAAACGCTGAAGTCCGCGGCCAAGCCGGATCTGAAAGACAACACCGTCGCTGTTGTGCGGCACCGCTGCCCAGATAAGCGGAATGCTACTCATGGAGCCCCCGTAACTGGATCTTCATGTCAGAAACATTGACGATTTCATCCTCGCACGGATAAACGCACGGCGCGACTTGTCAAAATTAAACAAGGTTGATTTGTCGTTTTCACCACAGTGGCAGGTGTTGCGACGCGACGCCCCAGCGAATCCTTACTCGACAGCAGTCCGTCGCTTGCGCCGCGCGGTCGTTCGTCGGGTACGATGCAATGCGGCCCGATTTAATTTGCCACGCTTCTCGCTGACTTTTCGGTGGCCGGCATGCAGAAGAATCATTCGCTTTTGCGGCGGGAATCCACACGCAAGGAATATGCGTTGGCTCGTTTGCGTCTTGCCACGAACCGCCTTATGCGCGCTGAGACAGAAGCTGAAAAGACACTCGCCACCTGCTGGATGAAGGCGTGGGCAAGCGTCATCGGCGATGCGCAGTTCCCTAAGCTTCCTTACCGACCGGCCACACCCAAAGCGAGGCGGCGCTCCTCGCCAAGGTCCCGCGATTGACATCTGCCGTCGCTCGAACTGGATGGCGACGCGGCGACATCGTCGCGCACTCCGACCCCATTCATTTGACCGTATGGTTCGCCACCTCACAGACCGTCTACGCCCTCTGCTCGCATGATCGCTTCACGACGCCTTAGAGCGTTCGCGACAAAGAGAGCAGCAAAGAAGAAACGACAAAACGGCGAGCGCGTCCCGCAACGATCGGGCTGCCCGCCGCTCAGGGGTACCCATGAAAGCTGGAAACGTAATCTGGGTAGTGACCTTGCCGTGTCTGATCGAAACGTCGCATGCGCAGGAGGTCTATCTGCAAGGCGGCACGCTGGGCATCGGGGTTGGCGCGGCGTGGAGCGTCACGTCGTGGTTCGGCGTGCACGCGGACTTCAACGCGATCAATTTGTCGCACACCTTCGAGGTTGGCGGCAATCGCTACGAAGACGGCATACGGCTGCGTCAGGGCGGTCTCTACGGCGATTTCTTTCCGTGGGCCGGCACCGGCTTTCGCGTGACAGCGGGCCTTCGTCTGACCGACAACGAAGTCAGCGGCAACTCGGTTCCGACCAACGGCATGTACGTATTCGAGGGCAAAGCCTCGCCGGCCATTCCTGGCGAGTACGCGACGGCGACCGCCCTATACCCGACCGCGATGCCCTACCTTGGCATCGGCTATGGCTTGCACCCGGGAGCCAAAGGCTGGGGGCTCGTGGTGGATCTCGGTGTCGCCTACGGCATTCCGAAGACCTCGTACACACTGTCGCCGGCGCTGTCGCAGGCCGCGGGACCGGAGATGAGTCAGCAGATCATCGACACCGGATTGCAGCAACTGCGCGATAAGGTCTCGCCTTATCGATGGTATCCGACGTTGCAGGTCGGCATTTCTTATCGCTTCTGAGGCGCAGCGCACGGAAACCGTCGCAGTACTATAAATTTGCGAAGGACTTTTCACATTCCGATTGCATAAAAAAACAAACGAAAGAAAGCGCGATACGACCTTCGCTTTTTCTGGTTATTTATCGAGATGAAAAGATATGCAATGATCGCCGCCGAATCAGCGGAGCATGTCTGAACCTTGCGCGAGCATACGTTCCGGCAACCCCACGGCCCATTGCTTTTTCATTGAACCGATAATGACCACCTTTCTGTTCGATCTGCTGTCGAACCTCGCCTTGTTCGCCATCGTATCGATGGCCTGTCGACTGTATAACCGGTTCGGGTCGGGTGCCGCGCTGAGCGGCCCTGCGATTTTCATCGTGATCGCGCTGGCCGCATGCGTGCTCGACGGCTTGTTGACGTTTGTCGTGTTCGCCGACGCGCAGAACCGCTATGGACAATTCGCCCTGCCGACGTCGTTTCTTCAGCGTGCTGGCGCGTATGCGCTCGCGATCGTGATCGCGTTCACGTGGCATCGGATATCGAGGCGCCGGCGCGGCGTGAAAAGCGACCCGGACAACGCGGTTGTCATCCAGACGTCACCGTACTCCGAATCGCAGCTGCGCATGTGAGCCCGGCACGCCCCGACCGGCTTTTCACGTACGCCCCGCCATGTTTCATCGCTATATTGCCGCCGCGAGCAGGGCAGGAACGGTCCTTGCGCATGCGGGCGCCGTCGGCTATAACTCCCGAAGACCGCGCGTTGTGGGTCATGGCACCACCGTCGTTCAATCCGTTGATGGCAACCTATAACGAGGAAACATCTTGGATATCGAAACCGTACGTGCATTCATCATGACCCGTGGCATTGACATCGGCACCAAGGTCATCGGCGCAATCGTGCTGTGGCTCGTCGGCCGCTGGATCATCGGGCTGATCTCCAACCTGTCGCGCAAGCTGCTCGCACGCAACGGCCGGGTCGACCCGACACTCGCCCACTACCTCGCGTCGATTCTCGCCGGGTTGCTGAACCTGCTGCTCGTCCTCGCGATCCTGGAAATCTTCGGTGTGCAGACGACGTCGTTCGCCGCGTTGCTCGCCGGCCTCGGCCTCGCGATCGGTACTGCGTGGGGCGGCCTGCTCGCGCATTTCGCGGCCGGCGTGTTCATGCAGGTGCTGCGGCCGTTCAAGGTCGGCGATTTCGTCATGGCCGCGGGCGTCACCGGCACCGTCACGGAGTTGGGCCTGTTCGGCACCACGATCGTGACGCCGGACAACGTGACGACCATCATCGGCAACAACAAGATCTTCTCCGACACGATCTCGAACTACAGCGTGCTGCCGTTCCGGCGCGTCGAGCTGACCGCGAAGATCGCCAATGGCGTCGATCCGACCGATGCGATCGCGCGCTTGAAAGCCGCCGTCGCGAAGATTCCGAACGTGGCCGAAAACCCCGCGCCGGATATCGAGGTCTTGAGCTTCACGCCAGAAGGACCGCTGCTGTGCGTGCGCCCTTACTCGTCCAACCAGAACTACTGGCAGGTCTACTTCGACACCAATCGCGCGATCGTTCAGACCTTCAAGGAAGCCGGCTATCCGACGCCGGAAACGCCACTCGCACCGCGAGCGATCACGCGCGATTGATCTGATCGAACCTCC
The DNA here is from genome assembly GCF_014397655.1 of Paraburkholderia sp. UCT31. Classification (NCBI taxonomy): domain Bacteria; kingdom Pseudomonadati; phylum Pseudomonadota; class Betaproteobacteria; order Burkholderiales; family Burkholderiaceae; genus Paraburkholderia; species Paraburkholderia sp. UCT31. The sequence goes on along the minus strand of NZ_VZQP01000007.1, from coordinate 129,631 downwards.
GCGCGCACCCGACACGGGTCGTCGGCATGGCGGCATGAAAAAAGGCGTCGCGAAATTCGCGACGCCTTTCGTGTTTTCAAGGCCCGAAATACCGCAAACAACTCGTCATCAACGCGTACTCGCGTTCGCGCCATTCTTGCGCAGCATCTTCCACAGCGCGCCGAGCACGATCGGTACGATCGCCGCGCCGATACCGACCAGCACGATCACGTTCAGATACTGACGGATGAACGGGATGTTGCCGAAGAAATAACCGAGCAGTGTCAGCAGCAGCACCCACAACAGCGCGCCGACGACGTTGAACATCTGGAAGCGGCTCCACGTCATCGACGACGCGCCCGCGACGAATGGCGCAAACGTCCGCACGACAGGGATGAAACGCGCGAGCACGATCGTCTTGCCGCCGTGTTTCTCATAGAAGTTGTGCGTCTTCTGCAGCGCGGCGCGATCGAGAAAACGCTCGAGCACCGGAATGTGCGTATTGAACACGCGCGGTCCGATCGCGCGGCCGATCAGATAATTGGTCGTATTGCCCGAGACCGCCGCCACCAGCAGCAACAGGATCAGCAGTCCGAGATGCATCTGCCCGCTCGCGCAGAACGCGCCGCCGATGAACAGCAGCGAATCGCCCGGCAGAAACGGCAGCACCACGAGCCCCGTTTCAGCGAACACGATCGCGAACAGCACCGCGTAGACCCAGGCACCGTACACCTGAATGAAGTCTCCGAGAAACTTGTCGATGTGCAGGACAAGATTGGCGAAATGTAGCAGCGTATCCAAGGAACGTCCTTTTAAGCCAGTGTATGCGTAGAGGGAAAACGGCCGCCGCGCGACCCTGCAACAGGCGCAGCGAGCGGCGGGCCGACCGCTGCGAATTGACCGCGACATGATACCGAAAGTGCCTCGGGTCGAATGAAAATCTGCTGGTTGGGCGTCTGCGCGGGCGGCGTGCGCCGAGTCGCTATAATTTCGCCATGTCCGAATTCTCCGAAACGCCTGCGGGCACCGCGGCCGCGGCCGCACCATCCGACGCCTCCCGCGCAGCGCCCGTGCCGCGTCCGTTGCGCGCCATCCAGCCGCTCCCCGATCAATTGATCAGCCAGATCGCCGCCGGCGAAGTGGTCGAGCGGCCGGCGTCGGTAGTCAAGGAGCTGCTCGAGAATGCGCTCGACGCGGGCGCGCAGACGCTGCGCATCCTGCTCGACGAAGGCGGCGTCAAACGCATCTCGATCACCGACGACGGCTGCGGCATCCCCGAGAACGAACTCGTGCTCGCCCTGACGCGCCATGCGACCAGCAAGATCCGCTCGCTTGCCGAGCTCGAAGCGGTCGCGACGCTCGGGTTCCGCGGCGAAGCGCTGGCGTCGATTGCGTCGGTCGCGCAGATGAGCATCACGAGCCGCACCGCAGATGTGCCGCACGCGGTGCGCATCGACGCGGAAACCGGCGTGCTGAGTCCCGCCGCCGGCACCCAGGGCACGACGATCGAAGTCCGCGAGCTGTACTTCAACACCCCGGCACGCCGCAAATTCCTGAAAAGCGAACAGACCGAACTCGGCCACTGTTTTGAACAGATCCGCCGCGCCGCGCTCGCGCGGCCGGACGTCGCGATCTCGGTGCTGCACAACGGCAAGGCCGTCGAGCACTGGAACGCGAGCGAGCCGCCCGCGCGGGTTGCGAAGATTCTCGGCGAGACGTTCGCGACCGCCCATCTGCCGCTCGGCGAATCCGCCGGTCCGCTTGCGATCTACGGCTGCGCCGGTCTGCCGACCGCGAGCCGCGGTCGCGCCGATCAACAGTATTTCTTCGTCAACGGCCGCTTCGTGCGTGACAAGCTGCTCACGCACGCGGTGCGCGCCGCGTATGAAGACGTGCTGCACGGTGAGCGTTATCCGTCGTACGTGCTGTTCCTCGATTTGCCGCCAGAAGGCGTCGACGTGAACGTACATCCGTCGAAAATCGAGGTGCGTTTCCGCGATTCGCGCTCGATCCACCAGTTCGTGTTCCATGCGGTGCAGCGCGCGCTCGCCCGGCACGCGGGCGCGTCGCCTGAAACGACGGCGGGCGGGCATGCGGCGCACCTGGAACCGTCGGCCGGTGGACCGGCTTCATCTGGTTCGACGCCGCCGGGTGTCACGAGCGGCGTAGCCGACGGCATTGGCGCGGGCGCCGGTCTTTCGAGCGGCGCGGGCTTCGGCGCGGGAAGCCGCGGCGGCCTTGGCGGCGGCAGCGGCTTCAGCAGCTTCGGCGCCCCGGGCGCCTCGCAGCCTGGCAATACGTGGATGCGCCAGGCACGCATGACGCAAGGCACGCTGCCGGTCGCGCAACCGCTCGCCGGTTACGACGCGCTGTTCGGCCGCAAGGATCCGCTTGCCGGCCGGGTCGAAGGCGCGTCGCTGTTCGAAGCGCGCGACTCCGCAACCGACGCGACGTCGCCATACGACGCAGCGCCGTTCGCGCCGCGCCCGGCTTCCCCCGCATTCGACGCCACCGACGACCAGCCGCTCGGCTTCGCGCTAGGCCAGATCCACGGCATCTACGTGCTCGCGCAGAACCGCCAAGGGCTCGTAATCGTCGACATGCATGCGGCACACGAGCGCATCCTGTACGAGCAGTTCAAGAGCGCGCTCGCCGACCGCGCGATCGCCGTGCAGCCGCTGCTGATCCCGCAGACGATGCAGGCCGATCCGGTCGAAATCGGCACGGTCGAGGAAGAGCGCGATACGCTCGATGCGCTCGGCTTCGACCTCGCGGTGCTGTCGCCGACCACGCTCGCGATCCGCGCGGTCCCCGCGTTGCTGAAGGACGCCGACCTGCAAGCGCTGGCGCGCGCGGTGCTGTCCGACCTGCATGCATTCGGCGGCTCGCGCGTGCTGACCGAGCGTCAGCACGAACTGCTCGGCACGCTCGCGTGCCATCACGCGGTGCGCGCGAACCGGCGTCTGACGCTCGACGAAATGAACGCGCTGTTGCGCCAGATGGAAGCGACCGAGCGCGCCGATCAGTGCAACCACGGGCGTCCGACCTGGTATCAGCTGACGCTGGCCGATCTCGATCGGCTGTTCATGCGCGGGCAGTAACGACGCTGCGTTTCGATCACACCGTTGCGCCGCGCGCCCGCTTGCCCATGACGTCACACCCTACCCCCATCCCGTGCCTGCTCGGCCCGACCGCGTCCGGCAAGACCGCCGCCGCGCTCGCGCTCGCCGCGCGGCGGCCGGTCGAAATCATCAGCGTCGACTCGGCGCTCGTCTATCGCGAGATGGACATCGGCACCGCGAAGCCGACCGCGGAAGAACGCGCGGTCGCGCCGCATCATCTGATCGATATCGTCGATCCGGCCGACTCGTACTCGGCCGCGCAGTTTCGCGCCGATACGCTGCGGCTCGTCGGAGAAATTCATGCGCGCGGGCGGCTGCCGCTGCTGGTCGGCGGCACGATGCTTTACTACAAGGCGCTCACGCAGGGCCTCAACGACCTGCCCGCCGCCGATGCCGAAGTACGCGCGAGGCTCGACGCCGACGCCGCCCGCGACGGCTGGCCGGCGCTTCACGCGCGGCTCGCCGCGCTCGATCCGGTCACGGCCGCGCGTCTCGCGCCGAACGATTCGCAGCGCATCCAGCGCGCGCTGGAAGTGTTCATGCTGACCGGCCAGCCGATGTCGACGCTGCTCGCCGCGCCCGCGCGCACCGACGACGCCGCATCGGCACGCTTCGTGCCGGTCGCGCTGGAGCCGTCCGAGCGTGGCGTGCTGCACGCGCGCATCGAGCAGCGCTTCGATTCGATGCTCGCGCACGGTTTCGTCGATGAAGTGGTGAAGCTGCGCGCGCGCGGCGACCTGCTGCCCGAGATGCCGTCGATGCGCTGCGTCGGGTATCGGCAGGTGTGGGAATACCTCGATGGCGCGGTCGACTATCGGACCATGCGCGACAAGGGCGTCTTCGCGACGCGGCAACTCTGCAAGCGGCAGCTCACGTGGCTGCGCAGCATGCCGGAAAGACAGGTGGTGGATTGCTGCGATCCGCACGCGACGGCGCGGGTGGTGGAGTTGATCGAAACGCTGGTTTGAGGCGCCGATCAGCGTTGGGGGAATCGGAGGGACGTAAAGCGGGAATTTGAAGCGGGAATTTGAAGCGGAAAATGTGAAGAAGGATTCGAAGCCCGCGCGGCGCACCATTGCGGCACGCCACGCGAGCCCGCGTCAATCTTTAGACCACGACCGTCTGCGCTTCACCCGCTGCGCTTTCACGGACCGTGCCGATCTTCCAGACCTGCTCGCCCGCCGCGGACAGCAGACCGATCGCCGCTTCGGCATCCGCGGCCGACACGATCACCGCCATACCGATACCGCAGTTGAACACGCGGTGCATTTCCGCATCGGCGACGCCGCCGTGCTTCTGCAGCCACGAGAACAGCGGCGGCAGCGGCCACGCGCGATGGTCGAGCTCGGCCGTCAGGCCTTCGCGCAGCACGCGCGGAATGTTCTCGACGAGGCCGCCGCCCGTGATGTGCGCCATACCCTTGACCTCGATCTGCTGCATCAGCGCGAGCAGCGGCTTCACGTAGATGCGCGTCGGCGCCATCAGCGCGTCGGCGAGCGTGCGGCCGTCGAAGTCCGCGTTCAGATCGGGATTGGCACGCTCGATGATCTTGCGCACGAGCGAAAAGCCGTTCGAATGGATGCCGCTCGACGCGAGCCCGAGCACCACGTCGCCCGACGCGATCTTGCTGCCGTCGATGATCCTGCTCTTTTCCACCGCGCCGACCGCGAAACCAGCCAGATCGTATTCGCCGTCCGGGTACATGCCCGGCATTTCCGCGGTTTCGCCGCCGATCAACGCGCAGCCCGACAGCTCGCAGCCGTGCGCAATGCCCTTCACGACGGTCGCCGCCGTGCCGACGTCGAGCTTGCCGCAGGCGAAATAGTCGAGGAAGAACAGCGGCTCGGCGCCCTGCACGAGGATGTCGTTGACGCTCATCGCGACCAGATCCTGGCCGACCGTGTCGTGCTTGTTCAGCTGGAACGCGAGACGCAGCTTGGTGCCGACGCCGTCGGTGCCGGACACGAGCACCGGTTCCTTGTACTTCTTCGGCACTTCGAACAACGCGCCGAATCCACCGATGCCGCCCAGCACGCCCTCGCGCAGGGTCTTCTTGGCAAAGGGCTTGATGGCGTCGACGAGGGCGTCACCCGCATCGATGTCCACGCCGGCGTCGCGATACGACAAACCTTGGGCCGAATCGGTTGAATGCTCGGCGGATTTCGGTTGATTCATGGGGAAAAGCTCGAAGGTCGGTAAAATGCGATTTTACCCGATGCTGGTCGCCTGGCTGGAATTCACGCGTTCCGACGATATCCTGGAAACGACATTGCAACACGACACCCCGATTCCGGCGCCGCCGACCCGCGCAATTGCGCCAGCCGTGCTTCGCGACGCGCGGCCTCACGACCCGGCGAGCACGCTTCACGACAACTGAGCGCCTGGCAACCTTCCAGGCCCCGAGGTCCGGGCCACTCGCGGCCTGAGCCTCATTTTCGGCATTAACCTACTGTGCTTCGTCAACTGACGCTCGATCTCGGCACCCCGCCGCCATCGACATTCGACAATTTCTTCGCCGGCGCGAACGCCGAGCTGGTCACGCGCCTGCGTGAGCTCGACGACGCGCTCGCCTCCGGACCGGTCGCCGATCGCACCTTCTACATCTGGGGCGAAGCCGGCAGCGGCCGCACGCACCTGCTGCAGGCGCTCGTGCACGAAGCGCCGGCGGGGCATGCGCGCTTCGCCGGGCCGCAAAGCAGCCTCGCCGCCTTCGGCTTCGATCCGCGCGTCGCGCTCTATGCGATCGACGACTGCGACGCGCTGTCGGCCGCGCAGCAGATCGCCGTGTTCAACCTGTTCAACGAAGTGCGCGCGCATCCGACCAGCGCGCTCGTCGCCGCGGGCAACGCGGCGCCGATCGGCATGACGGTGCGCGAAGATTTGCGCACGCGCCTCGGCTGGGGACTGGTGTTTCACCTTGCGCCGTTGCCCGACGACGCGAAGGCCGCGGTGTTGAAACGCGCGGCGCGCGAGCGCGGCATCATGCTCGCCGACGACGTGCCGGCCTACCTGCTCACGCACTTTCGCCGCGACATGCCGAGCCTGATGGCGCTGCTCGACGCGCTCGACCGCTTCTCGCTCGAACAGAAACGCGCGGTCACGCTGCCGCTGTTGCGCACGATGCTCGCGTCGCCCGACCCCGCCGCCGCGCCCGGTTCACACGCCGCTCTTCCCGCTTCAAGTAAAATAGGCGCCCATGGCTAACCTTGCACTCTTCGATCTCGACCACACGCTCATTCCCACCGACAGCGACCACGAATGGGGCCGCTTCATGGTGAAAAAAGGCATGGTCGACGCCGAAAATTTCGCCCGTGAAAACGATCGCTTTTACGCCGATTACAAGGCCGGCAAGCTCGACATTCACGCTTATCTGATCGCCATGCTGACGCCGCTCGCGAAGTACACACGCGCGCAGCTCGCGGACTTTCACGCGCAGTACATGCACGAGGTCATCACGCCGGCCATCCAGCCGGTGGCGCTCGAACTCGTGAAACAGCATCGTGAAGCGGGCGACCTGTGCTGCGTCGTCACCGCGACCAACGAGTTCATCACGCGGCCGATCGCGCAGGCGTTCGGCGTCGACACGCTGATCGCGTGCGAGGCCGAGACCGTCGGCGGGGAGCCGCACGGCGCCTACACCGGTCGCCCCACCGGCACGCCGAGCTACAAGGAAGGCAAGATCGTGCGCACCGAAATGTGGCTCGCGTCGCTCGGCAAGAGCTGGAGCGACTTCGAGCACAGCTATTTCTATAGCGATTCGCACAACGACATCCCGCTGCTCGAAAAAGTCACCGATCCCATCGCGACCAATCCGGACGACACGTTGCGCGCCCATGCGCAGGCCAAAGGCTGGCGCATCCTCGAACTCTTCCAACCCTCGTGATCAAGAAACTCATCCGCAAGCTATTCGGCCAGGACACGGCGACCGCTGACGACACGCTCTCCGCCGCCGCCAGCGTCGACGGCAATGCCAATGGCAAGCCGCCGGCGCGCGGCAAGTCCGTATCCGGCACGACCGTATCCGGCACGACCGTATCCGGCACGACCGCTTCCGGCACGGCCGCGCGGCCGCGCCGCAAGTCCGCAGGTGCCGCTGCTGCCGCGCAAGCGCCGCGCGAGCCGGACGTACCCGTCATCATTCCGCACGACGTGCACGGCATCGACCCCACGCTGATCTCGCGCAATGCGATCCGCGTGACCGAGGGCCTGCAACAGGCGGGCTTCCGTGCGTTCATCGTCGGCGGCGCGGTGCGCGATCTGCTGCTCGGCGTCAAGCCGAAAGACTTCGACGTCGCGACCGACGCGACTCCCGAACAGGTGCAGAAGCTGTTCCGCCGCGCGCGCATCATCGGCCGGCGCTTCCAGATCGTGCACGTGCAGTTCGGCCAGGAAATCATCGAAACCTCGACGTTCCGCGCGCTGGTCGATCCGCCCGCGGCCGACGCGCCGCCGCCGAAGCGTCTGAAGCGCGACGAGCTCGACCGCCGCACCCACGCGGTCGATGCGAGCGGCCGCGTGCTGCGCGACAACGTGTGGGGCGAGCAGCACGAGGACGCCACGCGCCGCGACTTCACGATCAACGCGATGTACTACGATCCGGCCACACAAACGGTGCTGGACTACCACAACGGCATGGCCGACATGCGCGCGCGCCTGTTGCGCATGATCGGCGACCCGGCCACGCGCTATCGCGAGGATCCGGTGCGCCTGCTGCGCGTCGTGCGCTTCGCCGCCAAGCTCGACTTCGACATCGACGACGCCACGCGCGCGCCGATCGAGAAGATGGCCGATCTGATCAACAACGTGCCCGCCGCGCGTCTGTTCGACGAAATGCTGAAGCTGATGCTGTCGGGTCACGCGCTCGCGTGCCTGACGCGGCTGCGCCAGGAAGGCCTGCATCACGGGCTGTTGCCGCTGCTCGACGTCGTGCTCGAGCAGCCGACCGGCGAAAAATTCATTTCTCTGGCACTCTCTAACACAGATGCACGCGTGCTCGCCGGCAAGCCGGTGTCGCCGGGCTTCCTGTTCGCGACGCTGTTGTGGCACGACGTGCAGCAGCGCTGGCAGAAGTTCGAGGCCGAAGGCGAGTATCCGGTGCCCGCGCTGCATCGCGCGATGGACGAAGTGCTCGACATGCAGACCGAAAAGCTCGCGATCCACAAGCGCTTCTCGGCCGACATGCGCGAGATCTGGGGCCTGCAGCTGCGCCTCGAAAAACGCTCGGGGCGCAGCGCGCTGAAGCTGCTCGAACACCAAAGATTTAGAGCGGGGTATGATTTCCTCCTGTTGCGCTGCGCATCGGGCGAACTCGACGAGTCGGTCGGCGCGTGGTGGACGGAGTTCATCGAAGGAGACGTCGCCGCGCGCGAGACATTGCTCACGCAAGGCGGGAAGGACCGGAGCCCAAGAAAACGACGGCGGCGCGGTGGCGCCAGAAGCCGCAAATCAGGTGACGGAGTGGAGGGCGGCTCGTCCGCCGAACGCACGGACAACGACGCGGGCCTCGAAGGCTCGCACGAAGACTGACGCGGCGTTCGCGGAGAAGCCGTCAAAACGATAGCTGCAGGAAGTTATGCCATGACGGTTGCTTATCTCGGCCTCGGCGCGAATCTCGGGGACGCGCGCCAGACCCTGAAAGACGCGGTGGTGTGCCTCGCACAACAGCACACCATCACCGTGCTCGCCAAATCGAGCCTGTATCGTACTGCCCCGATCGACGCGGGCGGCGACGACTATTTCAACTGCGTCGTGAAGCTGGAAACGACGCTCCCCGTGCGGCATCTGCTCGCGCTGTGCCACAAGATCGAGCATCAGTTCGGCCGTGAGCGGCCGTTCCGCAATGCGCCGCGCACGCTCGATCTCGACATCCTGCTGTATGGCGATCAATCGATCGACGAAGCCGATCTGATCGTGCCGCACCCACGCCTCGTCGAGCGCGCGTTTGCGCTGGTGCCGCTCGTCGAGATCGACGCGGCGATCGTCATTCCGCTGCATGGCCGGGCCGCCGCGCTGCTCGACAGCGTGAGCGATCAGCGCATCGAGAAAGTAAAGTCGCCCTGCCAGTGCCCGATGCTCAATGCGCTGACCGGCAATTCCGCCGAAAAAGGCCGTTGCGAATGAGTTCGCCGCCGCTCACGGTCACCGCGCCGCAGCTGCGCCCGCCGTTCGGCTATATCGCGATCGAGGGGCCGATCGGCGTCGGCAAAACCTCACTCGCGCGGCGCCTCGCGCAACGCTGGTCGATGCACGAACTGTTCGAACGCTCGCAAGACAATCCGTTTCTTGAACGCTTCTATCGCGACACCACGCGCTATGCGCTACCGGTGCAGTTGCACTTCGCACTGCAACGCGCGCAGCAGGCGCAGGAAGTCAGCGCCGCGCAGGCGAGCGGCACGCCGCTGATCGCCGACTTCATCACGCAGCGAAACGACATCTTCGCGCGTCTGACCTTGCAGGAAGACGAGTGGCAGTTGTACCGCGCGCTTGCCGTGCGGCTCGACGTCAGCGCGCCGGAGCCGGACTTCGTCGTTTATCTGCAGGCGAGCCCAGAGGTGCTGTTCGCGCGCATCCAGAAGCGCGCGGTGCCGATGGAGCTGCAGATTTCCGATGCCTATCTGCGCGCGCTGTGCGACGCGTACAACGAATTCTTCTACCACTACGACCGCACGCCCGTGCTGACGGTCAACGCCGAACACCTGAATCCGCTCGACTCCGACGCGGACCTTGCGCTGCTCGCCGAACGCATCGAGACGATGCGCGGCCGCAAGGAATTCTTTGTCAAAGCCACGTCGCTGTAAGCGGCGCGGCTAGTTCATTTTTTTCACTGGATTGACCATGACTTATTTGCAGGAAGCGAGCCGGAGCGCGATCACCGTGCCGAAACTGCAGGCAATGCGCGACGCTGGCGAAAAGATCGCCATGCTCACCTGTTACGACGCGAGCTTCGCCGCGCTGCTCGATCGCGCGGGCGTCGACGTGCTGCTGATCGGCGACTCGCTCGGCAACGTCCTGCAAGGCCAGGCGACCACGCTGCCGGTGTCGCTTGCCGACATCGCGTATCACACGGCGAGCGTCGCGCGCGCGCGGCCGTCGGCGCTGATCGTCGCGGACCTGCCGTTCGGCACCTACGGCACGCGCGAAGACGCATTCAGGAGCTCGGTCGAACTGATGCGCGCGGGCGCGCAGATGGTCAAGCTCGAAGGCGGCGAATGGCTCGCCGACACGGTGCGGTTTCTGGTCGAGCGCTCGATTCCGGTGTGCGCGCATGTGGGTCTCACGCCGCAGTCGGTGCATGCGTTCGGCGGCTTCAAGGTGCAGGCCAAGACCGAAGCGGGCGCGAGCCAGCTGCTGCGCGATTCGCTCGCCGTGCAGGAAGCCGGCGCGCAATTGATCGTGATGGAAGCGATCCCGTCGCAACTCGCGGGCGAGGTCACGCAGCAGCTGCGCATTCCGACGATTGGTATCGGCGCGGGCCTCGGCTGCTCGGGTCAGGTGCTGGTGCTGCACGACATGCTCGGGATTTTTCCTGGCAAGCGACCGCGCTTCGTGAAGGATTTCATGCAGGGACAGCCGAATATTCAGGCGGCCGTCGAGGCGTATGTGCGGGCGGTAAAGGACGGCACGTTTCCCGGCGCCGAGCACACGTTCTGATGCTTCATTGCCGCGCGAGCGCGCGGCATTCCCGTATTTTTCAGTGCTCTAACCAACAAGCCGTGCCGGCACCGCGCCGCGCAACGCGTTGCACACGAGCAGCGCTTCGGCGTTCAGCACATCCGCCCGCGTCAGCACTTTTTCACCTGCCCGCAAGCCCGACGCCTCGTCGAGCAACACGCTTCGCATTACACCCGGCAGCACGCCTGACGCGAGCGGCGGCGTCCACCATTGTCCCGCGAGCTTCACGAACACGTTCGACCTGCCGCCTTCGGTCAGTTCGCCCCGTTCGTTGAAAAACAGCGTATCGAAGGCGCCCTTCGCTTCGGCTTCGCGCCAGCCGCGGTCGTAGTCTGCCCGGCGCGTGGTCTTGTGGCGCAGCAGCGGATCGGCGGCGTGGGTCGGCGCGAACTGCGCTTCGGGGCCGAGCAGAACACCAACGACCGCATCCGCCAACGGCGCAAGTATCGCGGCCGAGATCTGGGTCACCCCGCTCTTGCTCAAAGCAAGCCGCATTCGATGCGGCATCTGCGCCGGGAGCGTGGCGCACCGCGCTGAAATCTCCCCACGAATGCGCGCTTCGTCGAACCCGAAGCCAAGCGTCGCGGCGCTCGACGACAAGCGCCGCAGATGCCGCTCGACGTGCCGCACGCCGTCTTCCCGCGTCGCGTACATCGTTTCGAACAGTTCGAAACCCGGCTCGGCGCCCATCAGAAAACGTGCTTTCAATCGACACTCCTCGTGCTCGTCGGCGGCCACGCTGTCGAGCACGATGCCCGCGCCGATGCCCATGCTGCCGCGCAGACCGTTCGTGCCACCGTCTGACGCCGATGACGCAGTCAACGTCAACGTGCGAATCGCGACCGACATGCAAAAGTCGCCGCAATCGTGATCATCGCCCGGCGCATCGAGCCAGCCGATCGCGCCGGTATAGAGCCCGCGCGGCGTGCTTTCCAGTTCGTCGATCAACTGCATCGTGCGATGCTTCGGCGCACCGGTAATCGAGCCGCAGGGAAACAGCGCGCGCAGGATCGTCGCGAACGAGGTGCCGTCGAGCAACGTCGCCTCGACAGTCGACGTCATCTGCCACACCGACGCATACGGCTCGACCGAAAACAACGCCGGCACGCTGACCGAGCCGATCCGCGCGACTCGCGACAGATCGTTGCGCAACAGATCGACGATCATGACGTTCTCGGCGCGGTTCTTCGGATCGGTCGCAAGGAACTCGGCGTTACCCCGGTCGACGGCAGGATCTTGCGAGCGCGGCGCCGTGCCCTTCATCGGCCGCGCGCGCAACGTCGGGCCGTGCTTTTCGACGAATAGTTCGGGCGAACACGACAGCACCCACGCATCGTCCGGCAACGCGATCAGCGCGCCGAACGACACGGGCTGGCGCGCGCGCAACCGCCGATAGAACGCGAGCGGCGAGCCGAACACGTCGAAGCCGAGGCGGTACGTGTAGTTGACCTGATAGGAATCGCCCGCGCGCAGGGCGGCGTGAATCGCGTCGATCGCCGCGTCGAACTCGGCGCGATCGACGCTCTCGCGCACGTTCGCGGTGCCCGCGACCGACGGCTCGAAAGCGCCGTTGTCCCGCGCCGTCAGCCACGCGTCGACCTCGTCGCGCGAAAGCTTCGCACAACGTTCGAACAATAAAAAACGCAGCGTGGCATTGCCACGCTGCGTTTCAGAAGACCGGCGCGCATCGAAACCCATCAGCGCGCGGCCAAATTCATAATCGGCGAGCACAACAGCGTGCAAACCGCTCCGGGTATCCGCCGCGACGCTGTCGCACACGGCTTCGAGTTGCGCCGCCTCCGTGCAGACCCGCTCGCGCACGAAACCCGCGTACAAGCGGCTCGACGGAAGCGCCGCCGTTGCACCGCAATCGTCGAGCAGCGCGAACGCCGCGCCGCGACTGTCCACCGTCATACTGACCGCCGAATCAAATCAATCGAAAAAGCTCTTTACGCGATCGAACCAGCTCTTGCTTTGCGGACTATGCCGCGAACCGCCTTCCACGAGCGCCTTTTCGAACTGCTTGAGCAGATCGCGCTGCGCTTCGGTCAGCTTGACCGGCGTTTCAACCTGCACGTGTACGTACAGATCGCCGGCGATGCTCGAACGCAGCCCCTTGATGCCCTTGCCGCGCAAACGGAACGTCTTGCCGGACTGCGTGCCTTCCGGCACCGTGAAGCTGGCGCGACCGGCGAGCGTCGGCACCTCGATATCGCCGCCGAGCGCCGCGGTAGTGAACGGGATCGGCATCTGGCAATGCAGATCGTCGCCGTCACGCTCGAACACCGAGTGCTGCTTGATATGAATCTCGACGTACAGATCGCCCGCCGGACCGCCGTTGATGCCCGGTTCGCCGTTGCCGGCCGAGCGGATGCGCATGCCGTCGTCGATACCGGCCGGGATCTTCACTTCGAGCGTCTTGGTTTCCTTCACCTTACCCGCGCCGTGGCAGTGATTGCACGGCTCGGGGATGTAGGTACCGGTGCCGTGGCACTTCGGGCAAGTCTGCTGGATGCTGAAGAAGCCCTGCGACATGCGCACCGAACCCGAGCCGCTACAGGTCGGGCAGGTTTCCGGCTTGGTGCCCGGCTTCGCGCCCGAGCCATGGCAGACTTCGCACGAAACCCAGCTCGGCACGCGAATCTGCGTGTCGTAGCCGTGTGCGGCCTGCTCGAGCGTGATTTCCATGCTGTAGCGCAGATCGGCGCCGCGATACACCTGCGGGCCCGCGCGGCCGCCTCCGCGTGCGCCGCCGCCGGCCGCCTGGCCGAAGATGTCGCCGAAGATGTCGCCGAATGCATCGGCAAAGCCGCCGAAACCTTGCGCGCCGGCCCCACCCATGTTCGGATCGACGCCCGCGTGACCGTACTGATCGTACGCGGCGCGCTTTTGCGAATCCGACAGCATTTCATAGGCTTCCTTCACTTCCTTGAAATGCTCTTCCGCATCCTTGTGACCCGGATTGCGGTCGGGGTGGTGCTTCATCGCGAGCTTGCGATAAGCCTTCTTGATTTCGTCGTCGCTCGCGTTCTTTGCGACGCCCAGAACCTCGTAGTAATCCCGTTTCGCCATATCGGTTCAACGCCGCCGCGCAAAGCGACGCGGTAGCTCCTTGTGAATGCTGTGGAGTCTCACGACTCGTCCGGCCGCTGTCTGCGCCGCGCCAGGGCACGGTTCAAAACAACGCCCTCCATAAAACAAACGTGCCCGGAGAGCCCCAAAAAGGCTCGCCAGGCGCGAAAACCGCTCTTGCACTTTGGGCGCCCCGGGGGCGCCGTTCTCGTGCAGCCGGGCCGCGCACATTGCTGTGCACGGCTTTACGGTCGGATGCCGACCTGGCTTTAGTCTTTCTTCACTTCCTTGAAGTCAGCGTCGACCACATCGTCGGCCTGCTGGCTCGCACCCGCCGATGCACCGGCTCCGCCCGCCGCGCCCGCCGCCGCTTCGGCACCTTGCGCAGCCTGCATGTCGGCGTACATCTTCTCGCCCATCTTCTGCGAGGCCGTGGCCACCGCTTCGATCTTCGCTTCGATCGCGGCTTTGTCGCTCGAGTTGCTCTTCAGCGCGTCTTCGAGGTCCTTCAACGCGGCTTCGATCTTGTCCTTCTCGCCAGCTTCGAGCTTGTCGCCGTACTCGGTCAGCGCCTTCTTCGTGCTGTGGACGAGGGCGTCACCCTGGTTGCGGGCGTCGGCCAGCTCACGCAGCTTGTGATCTTCTTCCGCGTTCGCTTCGGCGTCCTTCACCATCTTCTCGATTTCGGCTTCGGACAGACCCGAGTTCGCCTTGATCGTGATGCGGTTCTCCTTGCCGGTCGCCTTGTCCTTCGCGCCGACGTGCAGAATGCCGTTCGCGTCGATGTCGAAGCTCACTTCGATCTGCGGCACGCCGCGCGGTGCCGGCGGAATGCCTTCGAGGTTGAACTCGCCGAGCAGCTTGTTGCCCGCTGCCATTTCGCGTTCGCCCTGGAACACCTTGATCGTCACGGCGCCTTGATTATCATCAGCCGTCGAGTAGACCTGCGCGTGCTTGGTCGGGATCGTCGTGTTCTTGTTGATCATCTTCGTCATCACGCCGCCGAGCGTTTCGATGCCGAGCGACAACGGGGTCACGTCGAGCAGCAGCACGTCCTTGCGGTCGCCCGACAGAACCTGGCCCTGGATCGCGGCACCAACGGCCACGGCTTCGTCCGGGTTCACGTCACGGCGCGGATCCTTGCCGAAGAACTCCTTCACCTTTTCCTGCACCTTCGGCATACGGGTCATACCGCCGACCAGGATCACGTCGTCGACTTCGCCGACCTTCACGCCCGCATCCTTGATCGCGACGCGGCACGGCTCGATGGTGCGTTCGATCAGGTCTTCAACCAGCGCTTCCAGCTTGGCGCGCGTGATCTTCAGGTTCAGGTGCTTCGGACCCGATGCGTCCGCCGTGATGTACGGCAGGTTGATTTCGGTCTGCTGGCTCGACGACAGCTCGATCTTGGCCTTTTCAGCCGATTCCTTCAGGCGCTGCAGCGCGAGCACGTCTTTCGACAGATCGACGCCCTGCTCCTTCTTGAACTCGCCGATGATGTAGTCGATGATGCGCTGGTCGAAGTCTTCGCCGCCGAGGAACGTATCGCCGTTCGTGGACAGCACTTCGAACTGCATTTCACCGTCGACGTCCGCGATTTCGATGATCGACACGTCGAACGTACCGCCGCCCAGGTCGTACACCGCGATCTTGCGATCGCCCTTTTCAGCTTTGTCCAGACCGAACGCGAGAGCCGCGGCGGTCGGTTCGTTGATGATCCGCTTGACTTCCAGACCGGCGATGCGGCCGGCGTCCTTGGTTGCCTGACGCTGGCTGTCGTTGAAGTACGCCGGCACCGTGATCACGGCTTCCGTGACGGTCTCGCCAAGGTAGTCCTCAGCGGTCTTCTTCATCTTGCGCAGGACTTCGGCGGAGATTTGCGGCGGCGCGAGCTTCTGGTCGCGCACTTCGACCCACGCGTCACCGTTGTCGGCCTTGATGATCTTGTAGGGCATCAGGCCGATGTCCTTCTGCACTTCCTTCTCTTCGAAGCGGCGGCCGATCAGGCGCTTGACCGCGAACAGCGTGTTCTTCGGGTTCGTGACCGACTGACGCTTGGCCGGCGCGCCGACCAGGATCTCGCTGTCATCCATGTAAGCGATGATCGACGGCGTGGTGCGCGCGCCTTCCGAGTTCTCGATGACCTTGACCGAGTTGCCTTCCATGATCGCCACGCACGAGTTGGTCGTGCCGAGGTCGATACCGATGATTTTGCCCATTTTTACAAATCTCCTGACTTTGATCGCTGCGGAAAGCGCCCGGTTGGCCCATCTGGCGGCGGGACGATCCGCTCTCAATTCATACCTGCACTCAAAATGAGTGCGGCCACATCGTTTTCAAGACCTCTT
The DNA here is from genome assembly GCF_014397655.1 of Paraburkholderia sp. UCT31. Lineage (NCBI taxonomy): Bacteria > Pseudomonadati > Pseudomonadota > Betaproteobacteria > Burkholderiales > Burkholderiaceae > Paraburkholderia > Paraburkholderia sp. UCT31. The sequence continues at coordinate 113,439 of NZ_VZQP01000007.1, read as the reverse complement.
TTGCGATGCGGTCTTTAATTTTTTTCAATCACGGGGCGAGGCGCCTGAATCTTCGCTGCGAGCCCGCTCCGTCAGTCTGCGCGGCGCGCCCGGCGTGGTTCGCCGGAGGTGCCTGAATCGATCGGACCTTTGCGGCACGTAGCGATGCGAAGCGACGCAGCAGACGCCACCGGCGCAAACGCCCGGAGCGAGTGTCGACGTGATTACTTCGGCGCCGCGACGGTCACGAGCGCGGGACGCAGTACGCGATCCGCGATCACAAAGCCCTTTTGCAGCACCGCGACGACGGTGTTCGGCTCCTGGTCGGCCGGCACCATCGAAATGGCCTGATGACGATGCGGATCGAACTTTTCGCCGACCGGATTGATCGCCACGACTCGACCCTTCTCGAGCGCGCCGCTCAACTGCCGCAGCGTGAGCTCGACGCCTTCGCGGACCTTCTGCAAGTCGTCGGACGAATGGGCGACGGCCGCCTCGAGACTGTCGACCACCGGCAGCAGATGCTCGGCGAAGCTCTCGATCGCAAACTTGTGCGCCTTGGCGACGTCTTCCTGAGCGCGCCGGCGTACATTTTCGGTTTCGGCCTTCGCGCGCAGGAAGCTTTCCTGCAACTCGGCGATCTTCGCCTGAGCGTCGGCCAGCGCCTGCTCGGCGGCACCCTGGGCGGGTTCCGCGGCGGCGCCGGTGTCCGGCTGTTGAGCAGCGGCCCCGGCCGCCTCGGCGGCCTGGCGCGCGGCTTCGTCGGCGGGCGTGGGATTCTGGCTCGTCGGGTTCTCTTGCGTGTTTTCCATGTCGCTGAAAGTCGTTAAAAAGTAAAAGCCAAAGGCGGTGCAAGCCGTTCCGACACAGTACGATTCATGCTTTGCAAAATCGCGACACGCGTCTTCGCGCCGATCCGCCAGACCGGACCCCAGATGGGGCCTGAAAAAGCCGTTTCAAGCGGGTCGAGGGTTTTTTCGCACCACCGACGTGCAGGCGAAATGCGCCGTAACAAGCCTCAACGTGGCGCAATCAGATAGAGATTGAGTGCAGCCCGCAACTGACCTATTCTCCAGTCATGGAGCGGCAACGCCACGTTAACCCTAATCTGACGTAAGCGTTACCGACACCTGACAGTCGTTCCGATAGCCTGTTTCAGCCCATCAAGGGGAGTACCGTGAAACTGACCTTTGCAATCGGGGTGGTCGCACTGGTACTGATCGCGGGCACCACGACCATCTGCATGTCCGGTGCGGTCAACGACCACACCACCGAGTACGGCGGCGCACACGCCACCGTGGAGCAGTTTCTCAATCCCCACCTGAAAATCTGTCGATAGTGCGCCGGTCGCGTTTGGTCGGTCGGCCGTGCAGCGCGGCGGCCGGCTCGTGGTAGACCTTGCGCCGTTCCTGCTCGACCTGCCGCTTCTCCTTGCTCTGCGCGGTTTCCACATAAAGCGTCTGCGCGACGCTCGCCGGACCGCGTACGTCGCATACGCCCAGCACCTCCACCTGCCACACGTAGCGCTCGATCTCGATTTCGACCAGATCGCCGACACGCACGTCCTTCGCCGGCTTCACGGCGACGCCGCCGATACGCACCCGCCCCTTGTCGACCGCCTCCGCGGCCAGCGAACGCGTCTTGAAGAAGCGCGCGGCCCACAGCCATTTGTCGATGCGCAGTTTCGCGCCCGGTTCGGTTGAAATGCGGTAGTTCATCTGCGTATTCAAGCTCCTGTCGTGTGCGGCACCGGCACCGCCTGCACGGGCCAGCCCTGCAGATGCTGCGCAACGATTTCGCCAAGCGCGGCAACCCACGGCTGCGACGCGTTCAGACAGGCGATCCGGTGAAACTCCTTGCCACCCGCCTGCAGAAATTCGCCGCGCACTTCCATGCCGATTTCCTCGATCGTTTCGAGGCAGTCGGCGGTGAAACCCGGGCAAAACACGTCAGCACGCCGCACGCCTGCCGCGCCGAGTTCCTTCAACGTCGGCGCCGTGTAGGGCTGCAGCCATTCGGCATTGCCGAAGCGCGACTGGAACGTGATGCGGCATTCGACCGACGTCAAATCGAGCGCCTGCATCAGCAGCGCGCCGGTCTGCTGGCATTGCTCGTGGTACGGGTCGCCGAGGTCGAGCGTGCGCTTGGGCACGCCGTGGAAACTGAGCACGAGCTTGTCGCCCGCCGCGAAATCGGGGCGGCCGTGCAGATGCCAGTAGTGGTGCACCTGTGCGGCGAGCGCCGCGATGTACGCCGGGTGATCGGCGTACTGGCGCACGGTGCGGACTTCCGGCTGGTTGCGCATGCGCTTGAGCGCGGAAAAGGCTTCGTCGAACGCGGTCGCAGTGGTCGACGCCGAATACTGCGGATACATCGGCATCAGCAACACGCGCTCGGCGCCCGCGAGCTTCAGCTGGTTCAGCATTGCCGGAATGCCGGGCGTGCCGTAGCGCATCGCGTAGTCGACCAGCACCGTGTAGTCGTTCAGTTGCAGCAGATGGCGCAGGCCCTCGACCTGCTTTTCGGTGTGGACGCGCAGCGGTGAGCCCTCGGGCATCCACACCGCCGCATACTTCTTCGCAGAGCTGCGGCCGCGAAACGGCAGAATCAGCAGACGCAGAATGAGCTGCCACAGCAGCGCCGGAATTTCGACCACGCGAGGATCGGACAGGAACTGCGCGAGGTAGCGGCGCACCGCGCGCGGCGTCGGCGCGTCGGGCGTGCCGAGATTGATCAGCAACACGGCGACGCGATGCGACGTGGCGTTCTGTGAAGGCCGCTCGAGGTCGAAGCGCATAGGTAGCAGAAATCACCGCATTTTGCGGCGAGTCGATTCAATGGAGATTCATTATAGCGGCGCGGGTTCTGCCCGGCGCCGCCAGAGACCCCTGGCCATTCGGACGATTGGCAGACACCGCGCGTTCGCGCATCATGATCGCCACGGACTGCGATGACGACAGTTCCGCGGAGCCCGAGGACTACTGCTGGCTGAGCGTCATGGACAACAGCCGCGCGGTGATGTCCACGATCGGAATCACGCGGTTGTAGGCCATGCGGGTCGGTCCGATCACACCGAGCGTGCCGACGATCTTGCCGTTCACCTCGTACGGCGCGGTGACGACGCTCATTTCCTCGATCGGTACCAGATTCGATTCGCCGCCAATGAATATTTGCACGCCCGCCGCGTGACTCGACACGTCGAGCAACTGAAGGAGGCTGGTCTTCTGGTCGAACACATCGAACAGCTTGCGCAGGCGCGCCATGTCCGACGAAAGATCGGCAACTTCGAGCAGATTGCGCTCGCCCGAGATCAACACGGTCTCGCCGGTGTCGGATTCGTCGGTGCTGGCGGTGACGGCCGCGTGCATCAGCGAGGTCATGTCGCCACGCAGCTCGTCGATTTCCTCGCGCAGGCGGCGGCGCACCTCGTCGAACGAGAGACCCGCGAAGTGCGCGTTGATGTAATTGGAGGCTTCCACCAGCTGCGAAGGCGAAAAGTCGCGCTGGGTGGCGAGGATGCGGTTTTGCACGTCGCCTTCGGGCGTCACGATGATCAGCAGAATGCGCTGGTCGGACAGGCGCATGAATTCGATCTGCTTGAACACGTGGCTGCGACGCGGCGTGAGCACGACGCCGGCGAACTGCGACAGATTTGACAGCACGCTCGCCGCCGCGGCGACGATCTTCTGCGGCTCGCCCACCTGCAGCGTGGTCTTGACGGTGCGCGTCACGGCCTCCTCGTCGGCGGCGGATTCGACGGTCAGCATCGTGTCGACGAACAGGCGGTAGCCGCGTGGCGTCGGAATGCGCCCTGCCGACGTATGCGGACTGATCACGAGCCCCAGATCCTCGAGGTCCGACATCACGTTGCGGATCGTGGCCGGACTCAGTTCGAGGCCCGAATAACGTGACAGCGTGCGCGAGCCGACCGGCTGACCTTCGGCGATGTAGCGCTCAATCAGCGTTTTGAGGAGGGTTTGTGCGCGAGGATCTAGCATGACGAAAAATTTTAGCTCATTGGCATCGCAGCCGAGAGCGCCCGCGGCGCCCGCTCCCGGCGAATGCACCGCCGTCGGCGGGCTCGCATGTCATCGGGTCTTCACCATTCTAACGATAATCGCGACATACGCAGACGCCCTGCGTGCGCCGCCCCACAACCGGGTTGGTCTGCGGTTCTTTTCAGGCCCTACCTATGGTGTAATGCCGGCATGCAAGTGACCAGCCAGTTCAAGACCGTCGCGCTCGTCGGGCGCAGCAATACGCCAGGCATCGGCGAGCCGCTGACCGCGCTCGCCGCCTGCATCGCGAAGCTCGGCCTCGAAGTCGTGTTCGAAGCAGACACCGCCGCCGAAATCGGCGTGACCGACTATCCGGCGCTGCGTCTCGCCGAGATCGGCGCGCGCGCCGACGTCGCCGTGGTGCTCGGCGGCGACGGCACGATGCTCGGCATCGGCCGCCAGCTCGCGCCGTATCGCACGCCCTTGATCGGCATCAACCACGGGCGGCTCGGCTTCATCACGGACATTCCGATCTCCGACATGCGCGAGATCGTGCCGCAGATGCTGTCCGGCAATTTCGAGCGCGAGGAGCGCTTGCTGCTCGAAGCGCGCATCGTGCGCGACGGCACGCCGATCTACCACGCGCTCGCGTTCAACGACGTGGTGGTCAACCGCAGCGGCTTCTCGGGCATGGCGGAGTTGCGCGTGTCGGTCGATGGCCGCTTCATGTACAACCAGCGCTCGGACGGCCTGATCGTCGCGACGCCGACCGGCTCGACCGCGTATTCGCTGTCCTCGCAGGGGCCGATCCTGCATCCGCAACTACAGGGCATCGTGCTCGTGCCGATCGCGCCGCACGCGCTGTCGAACCGGCCGATCGTGCTGCCGGACGAATCGAAGGTCAGCATCCAGATCGTTTCCGGGCGCGAGGTGAACGTCAATTTCGACATGCAGTCGTTCACGTCGCTGGAGCTCGGTGACACGATCGAGGTGCGCCGTTCGCGTCACACGGTGCCGATGCTGCATCCGGTCGGCTACAGCTACTATGCGACGCTACGCAAGAAGCTGCACTGGCACGAGTACCCGTCGCACGAAGAAGACCCGAGGCCGTAAGCGGCACTTTGATTTCGCACGCCGCCGCGGCCGCCACCCGAATCCCAAGCTCACCCGACGACCTCCATGCTTCGCCACCTCTCGATACGCGACTTCGTCATCGTCGCCGCGCTCGACCTCGAATTCGACAGCGGCTTTACCGTTTTCTCGGGCGAAACCGGCGCCGGCAAATCGATCCTGATCGACGCGCTCGCGCTGGCACTAGGCGCGCGCGCCGAGGCGAGCGTCGTGCGCACCGGCGAGAGCCGCGCCGACATCACCGCGGAGTTCGAGACGCACGCACAGGTCGATCAATGGCTCGACACGCAGGCGCTCGGCGCGGCCGACAACGGCCAGCACGGCGGCACCGTGATGCTGCGGCGGGTGGTCGACGCGAACGGCCGCTCGCGCGCGTTCATCAACGGTACGGCGGCCACGCTCGCGCAGCTGCGCGAGGTCGGCGAGATGCTCGTCGATATTCACGGCCAGCACGCGCACCAGTTGCTGATGCGCCCCGACGCGCAGCGCGAGCTGTTCGACACGCACGCGGGCCTGTCCGACCTGGCCGCCGCCGTCACGCGCGCGTGGCGCACGTGGCGCGACAAGGCGCAGGTCGTCGAGCACGCGCAAACGCGCGATCGCGAGCTGCAACTCGAACGCGAGCGACTCGCGTGGCAACTCACCGAACTCGACAAGCTCGCGCCACAGCCGGGCGAATGGGAAGAAGTCAACACCGAGCATCGGCGGCTGTCGCATTCCGCGAATCTGATCGACGGCGTGCAGGGAGCGCTCGGCGCGCTGTCCGAATCGGACGACGCGATGATCACGCATCTCGGCTCGATCGTGTCGAAGGTGCGCGACCTCGCGGAGATCGACCCCGCGCTGAACGACGTGCTCGCCGCGCTCGAACCGGCCGAAATCCAGTTGCAGGAAGCCGCGTATTCGCTGAGCCACTACGCGCAGAAGCTCGAGCTCGATCCGGAGCGGCTCGCGCAGGTCGAAAAACGCCTCGACGCGCTGCACTCGGCCGCGCGCAAGTTCCGCCTGCGGCCTGAGACGCTGCCGGAAGAACACGCCGAGCGGCGCAAGCAACTGGCCGCGCTCGACGCCGCCGCCGACCTCGACGGCCTGCGCGCCGCCGAAGCGCAAGCGAAGGAAGTGTTCGTCGCCGAGGCGAAAAAGCTGTCGAAGGCACGCGCGAAAGCAGGCAAGGCGCTCGGCGAGGCGGTCACGACCGGCATGCAGGAACTGTCGATGAAAGGCGGCAGCTTCGACGTCGCGCTGGTGCCGCTGCCCGAAGGTGGCGCGCACGGGCTCGAGCAGATCGAGTTCCGCGTCGCCGGTCATGCCGGCGTGCCGCTGCGGCCGCTCGCGAAGGTTGCCTCAGGCGGCGAACTCGCGCGTATCAGTCTCGCGCTCGCAGTGATCGCGAGCGCGGCCAGCCCGACACCGACCCTGATCTTCGACGAAGTGGATACGGGCATCGGCGGCGGCGTGGCCGAAGTGGTCGGACGGCTATTGCATCAGCTCGGCGAGGCGCGCCAGGTGCTGTGCGTGACCCATCTGCCGCAGGTCGCCGCGCGCGGCGATCATCATTTCCAGGTCGCAAAGATGAGCAACGGCACCGGCGGCACGCTCAGCAGCGTGAGCGCGCTCGACAAGGCGAGCCGCATCGAGGAAGTCGCGCGCATGCTCGGCGGCCTCGAAATCACGGCGACCACGCGCAAGCACGCGAAGGAAATGCTGGCCGCCTGAAATTGCGCCGCGCATAGGCGGCCGCACATGGCTGAGCCGGCCTGGCCGGGACGTCACACCGATCCCGGCCGCGCATGATGCGCTACGCGAAGTGCATGAGCGCCCTTACCCAAACACCCTCTTCCACAACGCCAGCACCGCCTCGCGCTCGGCCGCGACCAGCGCCGGATCGACCCGCGCCTTCTCCATCCCATCGAGCCGCAGCGTGTGCTGCAGCTTGCGATAGCGCCGATAGGCGGCGCCGACCGTCTCGGCTTCCGCTTCGCTCATCAGCCCGAAACGCGACACCTCACGCAGCAGCGCGATATTGCCGGTATTGCGGATCAGCTCGGGATCGCGCGCCGCATGCAGCAGCACCCAGTACTGCACGGTGAACTCGATATCGACCATGCCGCCGCGGTCGTGCTTCAGGTCGAACAGCGCCGGCGTATGGTTCGGGTGTCCCGCCTCGACACGCGCGCGCATCTCGACGATCTCTTTCGCGAGCGGCGCCGCTTCGCGCGGCGTCGTCAGCACCTGTTCGCGGATCGCCTCGAACTTCGCGCCGATCTCCGGATCGCCCGCGCAGTAGCGCGCACGCGTCAGCGCCTGATGCTCCCACACCCACGCGGTATTCGCCGCGTCGCCCTCGCGCAGCTGGTAGCGACGGAACGCATCGAGGTCGGTGATGAGCAGGCCCGACTCGCCGTTGGGTCGCAGCCGCAGGTCGATGTCGAACAATGTGCCGGCGCCGGTCGCGGTGGTCAGCCATGTGATCAGACGCCGTGTGTAGGTTGCGTAGACGTCGGCGGCGGCATCGCCGGGATCGTCGTACAGAAAGATCACGTCGAGGTCCGACGCGTAGCCGAGCTCCTTGCCACCGAGCTTGCCGTAGGCGATCACCGCGAAGCGCGGCACGTCGCGATGACGTTTGGCCAACTGCTTCCACACGGCTTCGATCGTCACGTCGAGCACTGCGTCGGCGAGCTCGGACAGCCGGTCGCTAACGTGCTCGACGGACAGCTTGCCGGCAAGCTCGATCAGCAGAATGCGGAACACCTCGGCCTGATGCGCGTGACGCAGCAGATCCATCTGCTGCTCGACGCCATCGGCGGCGGCGAGCCGCAAACGCAACGTACGCTTGAATTCAGCCCAGTCGAACGGACTGTTGATCGCCTCGACGTCGAGCAGCTCGTCGAGCAGCTGCGGATGGCGGATCAGATAACCGGCCGCCCAGCGCGAGCCGCCCAGCACCGACAGCACCTGGTGCAGCGCCTGCGGATACTCGGTCAGAAGCGCCAGATACGCGCCGCGCCGGCTCACCGCTTCGAGCAGATCGAACAGGCGCGCGACCGTATCGCCGCGCCGCCCGGCCGGCTCCAGCGTGCGCGCGGCTTCGAGCGCGCGCTGCGCGACGATGTCGAAACGCTGCCGGCTGCGCTCGTTCAGGCCCGTGTAGCGCGACGAGCGCCACACCGCCTGCAGCCGGGCGAGCAGCTCACCGGGCTCGGCCACCCCCAGTTCGACGAGGCGCGCGCGCAGTGCGTCGTCGGCGCTATCGTCGGCGAGCGCGCTGCTCCACACCCACGCGGCCGCGCCGTCCTCGGGCGCGCCGCAACCGTCGCGGCCGCCCACCTTGTCGGCGAAAATCTGGTCGAACTGCTGTTCGACGAACTCGCGATGTGCGTCGAGCTTCGTCATCAATTGCGGGTAGTCGTCGCAGCCCATTACGCGCGCGAGCGCCATGCGGTCTTCGGCATCGACGGGCATCGCGTGGGTCTGCGCGTCGTTGCGATATTGCAAACGATGCTCGAGCTCCCGCAGAAAGCGATACGCCTGCGACAGCTTCACGCACACCGACGGATCCATCAACCCATTCGTGGCCGCGTGGCGCAGCACGGCGAGCGTCGGCCGCACGCGAAAGCCGGCGTCCTGGCCGCCGCGGATCAGCTGGAACACCTGCGCGCTGAATTCGATTTCACGGATGCCGCCACGGCCGAGCTTGATGTCGTCGGCCTTGTCGGGGCGCATCGACGCGCGGCGCTGCGCCTCCTGGCGGATCTGCAGATGCAGCGCGCGAATCGCGCTGATCACGCCGAAATCCAGATAGCGTCGATAGACGAACGGCGTGACGATCGCCCCGAGCTGCTTCTGCAGCCGCTGCGCCGAGGCGCTCGCGCCCTCGGACACGAGCCGGCCCTTGATCCACGCGTAGCGCTCCCACTCGCGGCCCTGCACATAGAAATACTCTTCGAGCATGCCGAGGCTGCATACGAGCGGCCCCGAATCGCCGTTCGGCCGCAGACGCATATCGACGCGAAACACGTAGCCGTCGGCGGTGACTTCGGCGAGCGCGCCGATCAGCCGCTTGCCGAGCCGCGTGAAGAACTCCTGGGTCGCGAGCGGCGAGCGCTGGCCGCCGGCGGTCTCGCCGTCGTCCTCATAGACGAAGATCAGGTCGATATCCGACGACACGTTCAGCTCGCGCCCGCCGAGCTTGCCCATACCGACTACGCCGAGCGTGAGCCGTTCGCCCTGCTGGTCGCGCGGCTCGCCATACAGCGCTTCGAGCTCGCCGCTCAGCACCGTCAGCGCGCGCTGGATCGTCGTTTCCGCGAGATCGGTCATCGCGCCGGTGACTTCGGCGATATCGGCCTCGCCGGCCAGGTCGCGCTCCATCACCGCGCAGAATACTTCGGTGCGCAGCTGGCGCAGCGCGCGCTTCAGCGCATCTTCGTTGACCGGCGCACCGGCTGGGCCCGCCGCCTCGGCGCACAGTTCGTCGAGACGCGCGTCGATGCGCTCGCGCGTCAGCGGTTCGTCGGCCAGCGCGCCGACATGCGCGACCAGTTGCGGGCGGGCCGCGGCGGCGCGCGCGGCATAGTGCGAATAGCTGGAACTCAGGAGGGTGGCGTCAGTCATCAAAAATCTGGCTCGCTCGTTGCTTGATCGAATTTGTCCGGCGGTGTTCTGACGTTGTACGGTGTCGTTCCGGGGTCGTTGTCGTGTCGTTCCGTCGTGCCATCGGCATGCGGCGACAAGCGTGCCGGCCCCCGTGCCGGACGGCCTCGCCAATCGCCGTCACGGGCCGTCGGACAGGGTTTGCAGGAGGTCCGCCGACGCTTTCCCGTGTGATACATTTCGTCGTTAACACGCAAAACTACCATACGCCCAGCCGCCGCAGCATGTCCGAGCGAAACGAATCCGCCGACCCGCAAACCCCACCGCAGGTCCGGCATGTGAGCGGAAGCGACCACATCGTGCTGCGTCGGACGTTGCGCGTGCTCGCCGCGCTCGCGCTCGTCCTCTATTTCATCGCGGGCGGACTGTTTCTGGGTTTGCGCTACGTGGTGCTGCCGCGCGCCGACCTGTTCCGGCCGCGCATCGAAGCCGCGGTCTCCGACAAGCTGCGCACCCAATTCACGATCGGCCGGCTCGCGCCGCACTGGAGCGGCTTCCAGCCAGGGCTCGATGTCACGAATCTCGTCATCCGCGATCACGACGGCCAACCCGCGCTGACGATTCCGCACGCCACCGCGTCGGTGTCCTGGCGCTCGCTGTGGGAGTTTCATCTGGCGCTGTCGAGCCTGATCGTCGATCAGCCGGACGTGCTGGTGTCGCGCAGCGAGGACGGCGTGCTGTCGGTCGCGGGCGTGCCGGTGCCGACGCGCCACAGCGGCAACGACGCGCTGTCCACCTGGTTGTTGCGTCAGCAGGCGATCGTCGTGCGCGGCGGCGTGCTGCGCTGGCGCGACGCGACGCGCAACGAACCCGAACTGGCGCTGCGCGACATCCGCATCGCGATCCTCAATGACGGCCGCGACCACCGCATGGCGCTGCAGGCGCCACCCGACGGCCAGGTGCTGAAAGGCCCGCTCGACTTCCGCACGCACTTCCGCCACGCGCCGCTCTCGGCGCTCGGCAAGCCGATCAACTGGAGCGGGCAGGTGTACATGTCGACGGGCCCGGTCGATCTGCCGACGCTCGCGCGCTACGTCCAGTTCCCGATCGAGACGTTCGCCGGCCGCATCGACAATGCAATCTGGATCGACTTCAGCGAAGGCCGCATGACCCAGGCGACCGGCCAGTTGAGCGGTTACGACGTCGCGATGCGCGTGCGCCCGACCCAGCCAAAGCTGCTCGTGCCGATCGCCCACTTTCTGTGGCGCGTCGAGGCAAACGAAGGCGAGTACCGGCTGCAGCTGTCGGACCTGCGTGCCGAGCTCGGCCAGCCGCCGCTCGAAGACGGCACGCCGCTCACGCGCATCCTGCGCTTCCGGACCCTCGACAGCCGCTACCGGATGGCGTCGCAGCAGCATGGGCAGCTTTTGAGCGTCAGCGGCGATCGCGTCGATCTCGGCATCCTCGCCGAATTCAGCCGCGCGCTGCCGCTGCCGCGGCACTTTCTCAATGAACTCGTACGCATCAATCCGCGCGGGCGCGTCGCGAACTACGTGATCGAGCTCGAGCGCGGCAAGCCGGAATCCGGAGAAGTGGGCAGCGACCATCGGCCGACGGGTGCTGAACCGATCGAGCGTTATCGCTTCAAGGGCGATTTGCAGGGCATCAGCTTTGCCGCCCAGGAGCCGGGGCCGGGCCTGACGCCGCGCGGCCACCCGCGCGCCGGCGTTCCCGGCATCGAAAACCTGTGGGGCAACGTCGACGCCGATGAAAAAGGCGGCCACGCGAACTTCGATACGACCAACGTGGCGATCACGCTGCCGGGCGTGTTCGACGATCCGCGTCTCACGCTTGCGCGTCTGCACGGCCGCGCCGACTGGACGATGGGCACGAAGGCACCGGGCGACACGCGTCCCGCGTTCGCGCTCAAGCTCAACGATTTCAGCGTATCGAACCCTGACGTCGAGGCGAGCGCGACTGCGAGCTACAGCAATCCCGGCCACGGCCGCGGCTCGCTCGACCTGAAAGCCGACTTCCAGCGCGCGCAGGTGACGCACATCGCCCGCTATCTGCCGACCGCGGTCAGCGAAAAGCTGCGCATTTACCTCGGCCACGGCTTGCAGGCTGGCGTGTCGCATGGCGGCACGATCGAAGTGCACGGCGACCTGACCAAGTTCCCCTACGCGCGCGACCCCGACGCCGGCATCTTCCACATCGTCGCGCCGTTCACGGGCGGCAAGTTCGATCCGACGCCGTTCCCGCCGCGCAACATGCGCAACGGCACGCCAAACGTTTGGCCGCCGCTCGACCGCATCGACGGCGTGTTCGAGCTCAAGCAGAACGTGCTGCGCTTCGACATCGACCGCGGCCGTTACAAGCGCGTCGCGCTGACCGGCGTGAGCGGCCGCGTCGACGACCTCGGCACCAAAGGCTCGAACCTCACCATAGAGGGCAACGGCCGCGGCCCGCTCGCCGATATGCTCGACTACGTGAACGGCAGCTCGCTCGGCATCATGGCGCGGCACCAGACCGAAAAGATTCGCGCGGAAGGGCCCGCGTCGCTCGCGCTGAAGCTGACGATCCCGCGTACGCCGAAGCCGCATATCGGCGTGGAAGGTGCACTCGGCTTCCGGAACAATCGCCTGAGCGTGAGCAATGCGCCGTCGCTGTCGCAGCTGAACGGCCGGGTGCGCTTCACCGAACGCACGGCCGAGGTCGAGCGGCTCTCCGGCCAGTTCCTCGGCGGTGACGTGCATGCGAACGGCGGCTTGCGGCAAGACGGCACGTACGCGCTCGCGCTCAACGGCCACATCGCCGTCGATGCCGCGCGCGAACTGCATCTGCATGGCCCGGCCGCACAGGTGCTCACGCATATGAGCGGCAGCGCGCCTTATGCATTGCGCGTCACCGGCGCGAAGGGCCGCCTGCCGGAGGTCAGCGCCAACTCTGATCTGAGCGGCCTCGGGCTCGATTTTCCAGCGCCGTTCAAAAAGACTGCCGGCACGCCGATGCCGCTGCACTTCTCGGTCAATCCGTCGACGTTGCCGGGCGAAGCCGGCCTCGAACGCGCCGACCTGACGTTGGGGCCGGTCGCCGCCGCGTATCTGCTGCGCTATCGGCCGAACGCGCAGCCGCGTACGTCACCGACCGTCGTGCGCGGCGCGATCGGCGTGAACCGGCCGGTCGACCTGCCGTCCGAGGGCGTGGTCGCCGCGGCGGACATCAAGGAGATCGATGCCGACGCCTGGCGCGCGCTCGCCGCGCAGCTGCGCGCGGGCGTGAGCGCGGGCGGGGCGAATGGCGTGAACGGCGGTGCGAACGGCGGCAATACCGCCAGCAGCGCGGCCACACCCGCGGCCGCGCCTACGGCCGTGCCGAATCCCATGCTCACGCAGTTCCTGCCGAACCGCTTCGCGCTGCACATCGACATGCTTACGCTGCTCAAGCGTCACTGGGACAACGTGATCGTCGGCGCGTCGCACACGGACCGCACGTGGCAGGCGAACATCGCGTCGAATCAGGTGTCAGGCCACGTGTCGTGGCTGCCGGGAGCGACCCGCGAATCGCCGGGCGAACTGCAGGCGCGCTTCGCGCGCGTCGTGATTCCGTCGGTCGCGGACAAGGACCTGCTCGGTCCGGCGATGTCGGCGCCCGCGCTGAACATGCCGTCGATCGATCTGGTCGTCGACGAGCTGATCGTGCACGATCGCAACGTCGGCCGGCTCGAGGTCGACGCGCACAACTTCGAAGAAAACGGCGTGCCGGTCTGGCAGCTCGACAAGCTCGACGTGACGAACCCCACCGCGACGCTGACCGCGACCGCGAACTGGCGCACCTCGACCGAACTGCCCATCTCGGCCGACGAAGCCATGCCGCGCCGCACCGTGTTCGATTTCAAGCTCGACATCAAGGATGCCGGCGCGATGCTCGAGCGCTTCGGTCTGCCGAGGACGCTCAGGGGCGGCACCGGCTCGATTCAGGGCAAGGCCGTGTGGCAGGGCGGCCCGACCACGATCGACTATTCGACGCTGAACGGCAACCTCGCGCTGGATCTACGCCACGGTCAGATCCTGAAGGTCGATCCGGGCGTCGCGACGCTGCTCGGCGTGCTGAGCCTGCAAAGCCTCGCGCGCATCGCCACACTCAATTTCCGCGATGTGATCGGCGAGGGCCTGCCGTTCTCGAGCGTGACGGGTACCGCGCAGATTCATGACGGCATCGCCCGCACCGACAACTTCAGGATGGTGACCGCGCCGGCCCGCGCCGAGATGGTGGGCTCGGTCGACATCGCGCAGAAGAGCCAGGACCTGCACCTGCACGTAGTGCCGACCGTCAGCGCCGGCTCCGCGGTGATCGCCGCGACGGTCATCAATCCGCTGATCGGCCTCGGCGCACTGATCGCCGATATCGCGTTCACACATGGGGTGTCGCACGTATTCGCGCGCGACTACGCGATCACCGGCTCGTGGTCGAAACCGCACGTCGAGCGGGTGACGGGCGAAGGGGGTAAGATTGACGCTCCGGCTTCGACCGTGGAAGCGCACTGAGCTCCGGTTTCCCTGGCGCCGCCGTCTCGAACCACGCGGCCGCTCGTGCCGCTCTATCGACTCAATGCGCCAACGGGGCCGAGCCAGCCCAGAACCATGCATGCGGCGCCCGCGCTTCACACCGCCGCCCGCCGGGAGTCTTTCGACACGCTCATGAGCGAAACACACGTCACTTCATCCGCATCCGCCGCAACGTCCAGCGGCCATGTAGCCAGCCCCTTCCGGGTCGCCGCGCTGCAGATGGTCAGCTCGCCGGATCGCGATCGCAATCTCGCCGACGCAGAGCGCCTGATCGCCGAAGCCGCCGCCGACGGCGCGCAACTCGTGCTGCTCCCCGAGTATTTCTGTTTCATGGGTTTCAAGGACACCGACAAGCTCGCCGTGCGCGAGCCACATCAGGACGGCCCGATCCAACGCTTTCTCGCCGACGCCGCGCGCCGCCACCAGATCTGGGTGATCGGCGGCACCCTGCCGCTGAACGCACCGGAGCCGTCGCGCGTACTGAACACGACGCTGGTGTTCGACCCGAACGGCAACGAGGCCGCGCGCTACGACAAGATCCACCTGTTCAACTTCGAAAAGGGCGAAGAATCGTTCGACGAAGCGCGCACGATTCGACCCGGCACCTCGGTGCAAAGCTTCGAGGCGCCATTCGGCCGGGTCGGCCTGTCGGTCTGCTACGATCTGCGCTTTCCCGAGCTGTACCGGCGCATGGGCGACTGCGCGCTGATCGTGGTGCCGTCGGCGTTTACCTACACGACCGGCCGCGCGCATTGGGAGCTGCTGCTGCGCACTCGCGCGATCGAAAACCAATGCTATGTGCTCGCCGCGGCGCAAGGCGGCAAACATGAAAACGGCCGCCGCACCTGGGGCCACAGCATGCTGATCGACCCGTGGGGCGAGATCGTCGCGGTGCGCGACGAGGGCGCCGGCGTGGTCGCGGGCAACCTCGAACGCGCGCGCATCGACGAAGTGCGGCAGAGCCTGCCGGCATGGCGTCATCGCGTGCTGACCTGAAACCGACATTGAAACTGCGGCGCCTGCCACGCATATAGCGACGCAGGCGCTCCCCGACCCCTTCGTATCGAGCAGAACATACTTCGCATGAACATCATCGAACCCGGTATCCGTAATCTCGCCGCCGCCAAGGACATCCTCCTCACGCCCTACGGTCTCGACGAATCGCTGCTCACGCGCACGCTCGCCGAAATCTTCACGCACCGCGTCGACTACGCGGACCTGTACTTCCAGACCACCCGCAGCGAAGCGTGGAGTCTCGAGGAAGGCATCGTAAAGTCGGGCAGCTTCAGCATCGATCAGGGTGTCGGCGTGCGCGCCGTGTCGGGCGAGCGCACCGCGTTCGCCTACTCGGACGACCTGTCGCCCGAAGCGATCCGCCAGGCGGCCATCGCCACGCGCGCGATCGCCCAGGCAGGCGGCGGCAAGCAGAAGATCAAGGTGGCGTCGTCGCTGACCGGCATCGCCGGGCGCGATCTGTACCTGCCGTCCGACCCGCTGCATTCGCTCGACGCCACCGCCAAGGTCAAGCTGCTCGAGCGCATCGAGCAGATGGCGCGCAGCCGCGACCCGCGCATCCAGCAGGTGATGGCGGGCCTCGCCGGCGAATACGACGTGGTGCTGGTCGCGCGCAGCGACGGCGGCTTCGCGGCCGACATCCGGCCGCTCGTGCGTGTCTCGGTGACGGTGATCGCCGAGCAGAACGGCCGCCGCGAAATCGGCAGCGGCGGCGGCGGCGGGCGTTTCGACTACGGCTATTTCACCGATGAAGTGCTGTCGCGCTATGTCGACGACGCGGTGCACGCCGCTCTCGTCAATCTCGACGCGCGTCCGGCGCCGGCCGGCGCGATGACCGTCGTGCTCGGGCCGGGCTGGCCCGGCGTGCTGCTGCACGAGGCGATCGGCCACGGGCTCGAGGGCGACTTCAACCGCAAAGGGTCGTCGGCATTCGCGGGACGCATCGGCGAGCAGGTCGCCGCGAAGGGCGTCACCGTGGTCGACGACGGCACGCTGCCGAATCGTCGCGGCTCGCTCAATATCGACGACGAAGGTAATCCGACCCAGTGCACGACGCTGATCGAGGACGGCATCCTGAAGGGCTACATCCAGGACACCCTGAACGCGCGTCTGATGAAGATGCCGGTCACCGGCAACGCACGGCGCGAATCGTACGCGGCGCTGCCGATGCCGCGCATGACCAACACGTACATGCTGAACGGCGACAAGGACCCGCAAGAAATCCTCGCATCCGTGAAGAACGGCCTGTATGCGGTGAACTTCGGCGGCGGTCAGGTCGACATCACGAACGGCAAATTCGTGTTCTCGGCCTCCGAGGCGTACATGATCGAGAACGGCAAGATCACGTATCCGGTCAAGGGCGCGACGCTGATCGGCAGCGGACCGGAATCGCTGAAGTACGTCACGATGATCGGCAACGACATGAAGCTCGATTCGGGCGTGGGCGTGTGCGGCAAGGAAGGCCAGAGCGTGCCGGTGGGCGTCGGTCAACCGACGCTGCGCATCGAGCGGATGACGGTCGGCGGCACGGCCTGATTTCGTCACGGATGCACGCTTCGCGCACGCAAGGCGCGAAGTGTGCGGGTTTTCCGCATTTTTCGACGCCCCAGCTTGTCAGCCGAGCCTGTACCGGGTTATAACCTCACTCACCCTTTTTGACCAGCGACGCATTCACTTCGCCATGTCCGCCAAGTTTTATTTTTACTTTTTTTGGTATCTCAGACCGCTGGCGGATCGAGAGGGGTGTTAGTGCACGCAGGACACCGAGAATTCCCGAAAAACCGCCAGCTAGCCTGGCGGTTTTTTTTCGTTTCACGCTTTTCGATACCTGACTGACATTTTGTCGTTGACCATTTTTTGATCGTCGTCCGCTCTGGCCTCGCTGTTTGATCACTGACTGATCGCCCCTGTTGCCCGCGCGAACACGCTACGAACCGATTCAGGAGAACAACATGCCCCCGCACAATACCGATGATGTCCGCATTCGCGAATTGAAGGAACTCACGCCGCCCGCTCACCTGATCCGCGAATTTGCCTGCGACGAGACGGTTTCCAACGTGATCTACGACTCGCGCACCGCGATGCATCGCATTCTGCACGGCATGGACGATCGTCTGATCGTCGTGATCGGCCCGTGCTCGATTCACGATCCGAAGGCCGCGATCGAATACGCGGGGCGTCTGATCGAGCAGCGCAAGCGCTTTGCCGGCGAACTCGAAGTCGTGATGCGCGTGTACTTCGAAAAGCCGCGTACGACGGTGGGGTGGAAGGGTCTCATCAACGACCCGCATATGGACAACAGCTTCAAGATCAACGAAGGTCTGCGCACCGCGCGCGAGCTGCTTCTGCGCATCAACGAACTCGGCCTGCCGGCCGGCACCGAGTACCTCGACATGATTAGCCCGCAGTACATCGCGGATCTGATCTCCTGGGGTGCCATCGGCGCGCGCACGACCGAATCGCAGGTGCACCGGGAGCTGGCTTCGGGACTGTCGTGCCCGGTCGGCTTCAAGAACGGCACGGACGGCAACGTGAAGATCGCCGTCGACGCGATCAAGGCCGCCTCGCAGCCGCACCATTTCCTGTCGGTCACGAAGGGCGGCCACTCGGCGATCGTATCGACCGCGGGCAACGAGGACTGCCACGTGATTCTGCGCGGCGGCAAAACGCCGAACTACGACGCCGACAACGTCAACGCGGCCTGCGCGGACATCGGCAAGGCGGGTCTCGCCGCACGTCTGATGATCGACGCGAGCCATGCGAATAGTTCGAAGAAGCACGAAAACCAGATTCCGGTGTGCGCGGACATCGGCCGTCAGATCGCCGCGGGTGACGAGCGGATCGTCGGCGTGATGGTGGAGTCGCACCTCGTCGCGGGTCGCCAGGATCTGCAGGAAGGCTGCGAGCTCACGTACGGGCAGAGCATTACCGATGCGTGTATCGGCTGGGACGAAAGCGTCGCGGTGCTCGAAGGCCTTGCCGAAGCGGTCAGGCAGCGCCGCGTCGCGCGCGGCAGCGGCAACTGAACGCCTGCCCCGCCACCAGGGCGGGGGCTTGTCAGCCGTCCGTAGAAAAAACCCCGGTTCAATTTCGAACCGGGGTTTTTTATTGGCCATTCGGACGAATGGTACTCAGCCTGCCGCCTCGATATCGTCATAGCTCGTTGCCTGGTCGCTTACACGCTTGACCGGGCTGGAGAATGCGTATAAGATTTTATACATGAGGTGGCGATGGAGCAGGAAAAAGAAATTCGCTGGTTAGGCTCCAGCTACCGTGATTTGCTCGCTTTTCCCAACGAAGCGCGTCGTCTCGCAGGGTTTCAGCTTCACAAGATTCAGTCAGGACTCGACCCTGACGACTGGAAACCGTTCGAGTCTATCGGCGCGGGAACGCGCGAAATTCGCATCAGAGACGAGGACGGCATTTTTCGCGTGATGTACGTCACCAAATACGCCGAAGCGCTGTACGTGCTGCATTGCTTTCAGAAGAAAACGCAGAGGCTCGGACCGCACGACAGAAGAATTGCCGAAACGCGCTACCGCGCCATCACCCATTACAGGACCACCCAGCCATGACGATCGACACCAACATTCGTCACGTAACGCGAGCCGGCGCGAACGTGTTCCTCGAACTCGGTTTTTCCGCCGATGAAGCGAAGCGCCTTCACGCGGCGTCGCAAAAGCAGATCAACGACACGCGGCTGCTCAAGGAACAGCTGATGACCGAGCTGTCCACGTGGATCGAACAGCATCATCTGAAGCAGGCCGAGGCGGCCGAAATCCTGATGGTGTCGCGCCCGCGCGTGTCCGACGTCGTCAACAAGAAAACCACCAAGTTCACGATCGACACGCTCGTGGAAATGCTGAGCCGCATCGGCAAGCCGGTCACGCTCGCCGTCGGTTGAGCCTCGGCTCGTGCGAAGCACCGTGCGTGTCCATGCGCACATGTGCGTCGCCATTCACGGCGCGCCGCGATCGTGCTGCCACAGCACGTCGGTGCCGCCGTCCGCGCGATTGAGCACGCGCGCCAGCACGAACAGCAGATCGGACAGCCGGTTCACGTACTGACGTGGCGCCGTGTTCAGCGCCTCGTGTTCGCCAAGCGCGACGATCGCCCGCTCCGCGCGGCGGCAAACGGTACGGCACACATGCGCGAGCGCGGCCGCGCGCGAACCGCCCGGCAGAATGAATTCCTTCAGCGGCGGCAGCGTGGCGTTGTAGTCGGCGAGCCAGCCGTCGAGCTGCGCGAGATGCTGTTCGGTAATCATCGTGTGACCGGGAATGCACAGCTCGCCGCCCAGATCGAACAGGTCGTGCTGGATTGCGACCAGCGCCGCGCGTACGTTCTCGGGCAGGTTCTCGCACAACAGCACGCCGAGATTCGAATTGAGTTCGTCGACGTCGCCAATCGCGGCGATACGCGCGCTGTCCTTGCGCACGCGGCGGCCGTCGCCGAGACCGGTGGTGCCGTCGTCGCCGGTGCGAGTGGCGATCTTGCTGAGGCGATTGCCCATGACGTCTCCCATACATTAGTGACGATGCTGCCAGCTGGTTTGTCCATATTGCACGCATCGCGAAATCGCCGCCATTATATGAGCGGAAGCCGGCCCAGCGCTGCCTGGCGGGCGAACGGCGTAAAATGAAACACGTGCTGCAAACAGACCGTTATCTAAAGAAACTTTCATGGGACCGGAGTAAGCGCTGTAGCGCTAACTCCGGTCGACACAGGAGACATGCGTGAACCATCCCGTGCCGCCGGCGCCGCTACGCCGGCCGTTTCCCGCCGAATTGCTGAACCAGCTCAAAGCCGCTTTCGGCGATGGGGTTTCCGTTGCCGAAGCCGTGCGTGCGCACCACGGCCGCGACGAATCACCGTTCGATCCGCAACTGCCTGACGCCGTCGTGTTCGCGCGTACAAGCGAAGACGTGCAAACCGCCGTCAAGCTGTGCGGCCAGTACGACGTGCCGATCATTCCGTACGGCCATGGCTCGTCGCTCGAAGGACATCTGCTTGCCGTGCAAGGCGGCGTGTCGATCGATCTGTCGGAAATGAACCGGGTGTTGTCGATCAACGCCGAAGACCTGACCGTCACCGTCGAGCCCGGCATCTCGCGCAAGCAACTGAACGAAGCGCTGCGCGACACCGGCCTGTTCTTCCCGATCGACCCCGGCGCGGACGCGAGCATCGGCGGGATGTCGGCAACCCGCGCGTCGGGTACCAACGCCGTGCGCTACGGCACGATGCGCGAGAACGTGCTCGGCCTGACGGTCGTGCTCGCCGATGGCCGCGTGATCAAGACCGGCTCGCGCGCACGCAAATCGTCGGCGGGGTACGACCTCACGCGCCTGTTCGTCGGCTCGGAAGGCACGCTCGGCGTGATAACGGAAATCACGCTGCGCCTCTATCCGCAGCCGGAGGCGGTGTCGGCCGCGGTGTGCACGTTCCCGTCGATGGGCGATGCGGTGCGCGCGGTCATCGAGACGATCCAGATCGGCGTGCCGATCGCGCGTGTCGAGTTCGTCGATTCACTTGCGATCCGCTCGATCAATCGCCATTCGAATCTGACACTGCGCGAAGCGCCCACATTGTTCTTCGAATTTCACGGCACCGAGGCCGGCGTCAAGGAACAGGCCGAACTCGTGCAGGAAATCGCCGCACAGAATGCCGGTGAAGGCTTCGAATGGGCGACGCGCCCCGAAGACCGCAGCCGTCTGTGGACCGCGCGTCACAACGCCTATTTCGCGATGCTGCAACTGAAGCCCGGCTCGCGCGCGGTCACCACCGACGTCTGCGTGCCGATCTCGCGTCTCGCGGAGTGTGTGGTCGAAACGGAGCAGGATCTGTTGGCGTCGCCGCTGCCCTGCCCGATCGTCGGCCATGTCGGCGACGGAAACTTCCACGTCGCGATCCTGATCGATCCGGACAAGCCCGAAGAGCTCGAGGAGGCCGAGCGCCTGAACCATCGCATCGTGCAGCGCGCGCTGCGGATGGACGGCACCTGCACCGGCGAGCATGGCATCGGCCTGCACAAGATGGGCTTTCTGCTCGAGGAGCACGGCGACGTCGCGGTCGACACGATGCGCTCCATCAAGCACGCGCTAGACCCTCGCAATCTGATGAACCCGGGCAAGATTTTCGCCTGGGCGGCGGCCTGATCGACACTGCGCATGCCGGCCGCGGCAAACCGCTGACGCGCCCGGCGGCAACCGCGCCAAGCTGAACACGCAAGTGATGCGAAGCAGGCAGCACGAAACAGCCGGCTCGAACCAGCAAGCCGGACCGGCGCAAGCCACGAGGAGACAACTCACATGAACGCACCCGCTGAACTGTCGGCCGAAGTCCTCGCGCAGCGTCAGCGCGAAGTCGTGCAGGCGTTGATGGCCGTGTTGCCGACCCACTGTCTGCTGTATCGCGAAGAAGACACCGTCGCGTACGAATGCGACGGACTCGCCGCGTACCGGCGTTTGCCGCTCGCGGTCGTGTTGCCGGAAACCGAATCGCAGGTGCAGCGCATCGTGCAGATCTGCCATCGCCTCGAGGTGCCCATCGTGCCGCGCGGCGCGGGCACCGGGCTGTCCGGCGGCGCGATGCCGATTCGGCACGGCGTGGTGGTATCGCTCGCGCGCTTTCGCAAGATCGTCGAAGTCGACTCGTACGCGCGCATCGCGACCGTGCAGCCGGGCGTGCGCAATCTGGCGATCTCCGAAGCCGCGGCGCCGTATGGTCTTTACTATGCGCCGGATCCGTCGTCGCAGATTGCCTGCACGATCGGTGGCAACGTGTCGGAGAATTCGGGCGGCGTGCATTGCCTGAAGTACGGCCTCACCGTGCACAACGTGCTGCGCGTGCGCGCGGTCACGATGGAAGGCGAGATCGTCGAATTCGGCTCGCTCGCGCCTGACGCGCCGGGGCTCGATCTGCTCGCGGTGCTGATTGGCAGCGAAGGCATGTTCGCGATCGTCACCGAGGTCACCGTCAAGCTGATCCCGAAGCCGCAAACCGCGCAGGTCATCATGGCCAGCTTCGACGACGTCGTCAAAGGCGGCGACGCCGTTGCGGGCATCATCGCGGCGGGCATCATTCCGGCCGGCCTCGAGATGATGGACAAGCCCGCCACGCGCGCGGTCGAGGAGTTCGTCAACGCCGGCTACGACCTCGACGCGGCGGCGATCCTGCTGTGCGAATCGGACGGCACGCCCGAGGAAGTCGCGGCCGAGATCGTGCGCATGACCGCGGTGCTGCGCGAGCACGGCGCGACCCGTATCCAGATTTCACGCACGGAAGCCGAGCGCCTGCGCTTCTGGTCCGGGCGCAAGAACGCGTTTCCGGCCGCCGGCCGCATTTCGCCGGACTACTACTGCATGGACGGTACCGTGCCGCGCCGCAGTATCGGGCCACTGCTCGCGCGCATCGAGGAGATGGAGAAGACCTACCAGTTGCGCTGCATCAACGTATTCCATGCCGGCGACGGCAACATGCACCCGCTGATCCTGTTCAACGGCAACGACCAGGACGAGTGGCATCGCGCCGAGTTGTTCGGTTGCGACATCCTCGAAGCTTGCGTCGAGCTGGGCGGCACGGTGACGGGCGAGCATGGGGTCGGCATCGAGAAGATCAATTCGATGTGCGTGCAGTTCTCGCCCGAAGAGCGCGACACGTTCCACGCGGTCAAGCGAGCATTCGACGCGCCCGGCCTGTTGAACCCCGACAAGGGCATCCCGACGCGGGCGCGCTGTGCCGAATACGGCAAGATGCACGTGCGCGGCGGCCTGCTGCCTCATCCCGAGCTGCCGCGCTTCTAGCGGCTGGCGTTTGCAGCGCGCATCCACCGTTCGCCGCGCCCGCGCTGATGCTGGCGCGGCCTGCGCGGCGCTTTGCGCCCTCTCCTCCAGACCGATGCCGCGCCCCGTCATGCGGGTGCGCTCCGGCTTGCCAGCGAGCCGCCGCCCGGTACAATCAAACGAAACACAACGAGCAGGACACCATGGAAGAGGACGACATCGTCGCCGTATGGTCCGAACGCGTGCGTTCGGCCAGCGCCGAGGGACGCGCGGTGCGCATCCGCGGCGGCGGCACCAAAGACTGGTATGGCCAGACGCTGGAAGGTGAGATCCTCGACACGCGCGCTTATCGCGGCATCATCGCGTACGATCCGGCCGAGCTCGTGATCACCGCGCGCGCGGGAACACCGCTGCTGGAAATCGAAGCCGCGCTCGCCGAGCACAACCAGATGCTGCCGTTCGAGCCGCCGCACTTCGGGCCGCAGGCCACCTTCGGCGGCTGCATCGCCGCTGGGATTTCGGGGCCGCGCAGGCCGGCCGTCGGCGCCGCGCGCGACTTCGTGCTCGGCGCCGTCGTGATGAACGGCCGGGGGCAGGTGCTGCACTTCGGCGGCCAGGTCGTCAAGAACGTCGCGGGTTACGACGTGTCGCGGCTGCTCGCGGGCTCGCTCGGCACGCTCGGGCTGATCCTCGAACTGTCGGTCAAAGTGCTGCCGCGGCCGCAGGTCGAAGCCACGCTGAAGTTCGACATGAACGGCACCGACGCGGTACGCAAGCTCAACGAATGGGGCGGCCGGCCCCTGCCGATCACCGCGAGCGCATGGCGCAACGGCACGCTCGCGGTGCGCCTGGGCGGCGCGGAAGCCGCGGTCAAAGCAGCGCGCACCGGGCTCGGCGGCGAAGTCGTCGATGCGGTTGAAGCTGAACGCTTCTGGGCCGGCCTGCGCGAACAGACCGATTCGTTTTTCGCGGGCATTCCACCGAAGGCCGCGCTGTGGCGTCTCGCGCTACCGTCGATCACCGAGCCGCTGCAGCTGCCCGGCGCGCAACTGATGGAATGGGGCGGCGGCCAGCGCTGGTGGATCACCGACACCGACGCGCAAACCGTGCGCATCAGCGCGAAACAGGCCGGCGGCCACGCGACCATCTTCCGCAGCGGCCACGGCTACGACCGCAGCGCCGGCGTATTCACACCGCTGCCCGCGCCGCTGATGAAAATCCATCGCGGCCTCAAACATGCATTCGACCCGGCCCGCATCTTCAACCGCGGCCGTCTCTACTCCGACTTCTGAGCGACGCGATGCAAACCAACCTCGCGGACTTCATTCGTAATACGCCCGATGGCAACGAAGCGGACGCCATCCTGCGCAAATGCGTGCATTGCGGTTTCTGCACCGCCACCTGCCCAACCTACCAACTGCTTGGCGACGAGCTCGACGGCCCGCGCGGGCGCATCTATCTGATCAAGCAGATGGTCGAAGGCGCGCCGGTCACGCGCAGCACGCAGGTTCACCTCGACCGCTGCCTGACCTGCCGCAATTGCGAATCGACCTGCCCGTCGGGCGTGCAATATGGGCGGCTCGTCGAAATCGGCCGCAAGCTCACCGAAGAGAAAGTCACGCGTCCGCTCAATCAGCGGCTGATGCGGCGCCTGCTCGCGAGCGTGCTGCCGAACAGCGCGATCTTCACGCCGGCGATGCGGCTGGGTCAGCACGTGCGCGGCCTGCTGCCGAAGAAGCTGCGCGACAAGGTGCCCGCGCGCCAGCACCCGCTCGAATGGCCGAGCGCAAAACACGAACGCAAGGTGCTGATGCTGGCGGGCTGCGTGCAACCGTCAATGATGCCGAACGTCAACATCGCGACCGCGCGCGTGTTCGATGCGCTCGGCATCGAAACGCTGATCGCACCCGACGCCGGCTGCTGCGGCGCGATCCGCCTGCACCTCGGCTACCACGAAGAAGCGCTCGACGACCTGCGCGCGAACATCGACGCATGGTGGCCCTACGTCGAACAGGGCGTTGAAGCGATCGTGATGAACGCGTCGGGCTGCGGCGCGACGGTCAAGGAATACGCGCACCTGCTGCGCCTCGATCCGAACTATGCCGAGAAGGCGCGCCGCATCGTCGAATTGACGCGCGACGTCTCCGAGATCCTGCCCGAGTTCGAAGAACAGCTCGTCGCCATCACGCGCCGCCGCTCGGTACACACGGTCGCGTTTCATCCACCCTGCACGCTGCAGCATGGCCAGCAGATCCGCGGCAAGGTCGAGCAACTGCTCAGCGCGCTCGGCGTCGAAGTGCGCCTGCCCGTCGACAGCCATCTGTGCTGCGGCTCGGCCGGCGCCTACTCGCTGCTGCAGCCGCGCCTGTCGTATGCGCTGCGCGACCAGAAGCTCGAGCGTTTGCAGGCGCAGGAGCCGCAGGTGATCGTGTCGGCGAACGTCGGTTGCATCGCGCATCTGCAAAGCGGTACGTCGACGCCCGTCGCGCACTGGATCGAACTGGTCGAGCACATGCTGTCCGTATAATCGGGGCATCGTCTTCGCTGAACACCGGTTCGTTCCATGTTTGATCTGCCTCACAATCTCGCCGACGTGCACGAGCGCATCGCCAGGGCCGCGCAAGCGGCCCACCGCGACGCGCAGTCCGTGACGCTGCTCGCGGTCTCCAAGACGTTTCCCGCCGATGCCGTGCGCGCCGCTCATGCGGCCGGTCAGCGCGCATTCGGCGAGAACTACGTGCAGGAAGCGCTCGACAAGATCCAGACACTTGCCGATCTGCGCGCGTCGCTCGAATGGCATTTCATCGGGCCGCTGCAATCGAACAAGACGCGGCCCGTCGCCGAGCATTTCGACTGGGTACATTCGGTCGATCGGCTGAAGATCGCGCAGCGGCTGTCGGAGCAGCGCCCGGACAACCTGCCGCCGCTCAACGTGTGCCTGCAGGTCAACGTCAGCGGTGAAGCGTCGAAGAGTGGCGTCGCCATCGCCGAGACGGCCGCTATCGCGCAGCAGATCGCCGCGCTGCCGAAGCTGAAGCTGCGCGGACTGATGTCGATTCCCGAACCGGGCGGCGATCTCGCAGAACAACGCGCGCCGCATCGCCAATTGCGCGAGCTGTTCGAGCGCTTGCGTAACGACGGGCTCGCGCTCGATACGCTGTCGATGGGCATGTCGGCCGACCTTGAAGCAGCCGTGCTCGAAGGCGCGACGATCGTGCGCGTCGGCACCGCGATCTTCGGCGCACGCGATTATTCGCGCTGAGCATTTCCACGGGCCTTGCGCGAACCTGGCTGCGCGAAGCCCTCACCGCATCTCATCTGAACCTACCCGGACCATCATGAAAATTGCGTTTATCGGCGGCGGCAACATGGCCGCGGCGTTGATCGGCGGCCTCATCAAGCGGGGCGTCGCGCCCGCGGACCTGTACGCGGTCGATCCGAACGAAGACGCGCGCCAGCGCAACGAGCAGCAATTCGGCATCCGCACCGGCGCGGCCGCCGACGTCACGCTCGCCGACTACGACGCGGTCGTGCTCGCGGTGAAGCCGCAGATCCTGAAGAGCGTCGCCGGGACGCTGGCGCCGCATCTGCGCGCGTCGCAACTCGTCGTCAGCATCGTCGCGGGCATTCGGATCGGCGACATGTCGCGCTGGCTCGCTGGCCACAACCGCGTCGTGCGCGTGATGCCGAATACGCCGGCGCTGATCGGCATGGGCGTCACGGGTCTCGTCGCCAGCAGCAGCGTCGACGAAGCGGGCCGCGCGCTCGCATCGCAGGTGCTCGGCGCGGTCGGCGAAACCGTCTGGTTCGACGACGAAGCGAAGATCGACGCGGTCACCGCGATCTCGGGCAGCGGGCCGGCCTACGTGTTCTATTTCATTGAAGCGCTGCAGGAAGCCGCGCGCCAGCTCGGTATGGACGAAGCGCAGGGCCGCGCGCTGGCGGTCGCGACCTTCACGGGCGCCGCGCAACTCGCGGCCAATTCCGACGAGCCGCCGAGCGTGCTGCGCGAGCGCGTGACATCTAAAGGCGGCACGACTGCGGCAGCACTCGCCTCGTTCGAAGCGAGCGGCATCAAGGACGCGATCGTGCGCGGCGCACTGGCCGCCGACGCGCGGGCGCGCGAAATGGGCGACGAGTTCGGCAAGCAGTAACGCGAACCGGCGTCGAAAAGAAACAGCGGAAACAGACACGCCGTAGCGCGACTGTCCTTCTTCTCATCAGGGCAGGCGCCTACGGCGTGTAGAAACGCAGCGGTCTGAAGCCAGAAAAGCGCTGACGCGAATTAAAACGAAGCCACCACGTAATGCGCGGCGATCCCCGCGAACAACGCGCCGCCGAGCCAGTTGTTGTGACGGAACGCGGCAAAGCACGGCATGCGCTCGCGATGGCGGATCAGCGTGTAGTGATAGATCGCGCAACCCACCGCGACCGCCCAGCCAAGCCAGTACAGCGGACCAAACCCGAGCGTCACGCCGATGCCGACGTAAATCCCGAGCGTCACCGCATAGCACAGCATGACCGCGGCCACGTCGAAACGGCCGAACGTCAGCGCGGACGTCCGGATGCCGATCTTGATGTCGTCGTCGCGATCGACCATCGCGTATTCGGTGTCGTACGCAACGGCCCAGAAGATGTTCGCGACCAGCATCACCCACGCGAGCAGCGGCACGTGATCCTGCACAGCGGCGAACGCCATCGGAATACCGAAGCCGAACGCGATGCCC
Organism: Paraburkholderia sp. UCT31; assembly: GCF_014397655.1. Lineage (NCBI taxonomy): Bacteria > Pseudomonadati > Pseudomonadota > Betaproteobacteria > Burkholderiales > Burkholderiaceae > Paraburkholderia > Paraburkholderia sp. UCT31. The sequence continues at coordinate 85,645 of NZ_VZQP01000007.1, read as the reverse complement.
AGATACGCCTGCGGAATCGCGAAGAAGCGCTTCATGAACGGATACGTGCCGGCGACGAACAGCGCGACCACCGACAACTCCTTGGTCAATGCATTGAGCGGCTGAATCAGTAGAAACGCGACCAGCGACAGCACGGTTGCCAACCCGACCGCTTCCCACGCATTGATCTTGCCGGACGTGATCGGCCGGTTCTCGGTGCGCTTCACGTGACGGTCGAAATCGCGGTCCGCGTAGTCGTTGATCGCGCAGCCGGCCGAGCGCATCAGCACCGTGCCGAGCGTGAAGATCACCAGCAATTGCCACGACGGATGACCGCCGGACGCGATCCACAGTGCGTTGAGCGTCGGCCACAGCAGCAGCAGGCTGCCGATCGGCTTGTCCATGCGCACGAGGCGCAGATACAGGGGAAGTCGGGCGAACATGGGACGAATTCGGTGAAGTGCGAACACGGTGCGCCTATTTTACGGGAAGCACACGGCGGCCCAGGATTCGCGCGGCCGCGTATCGAAGTGCCACGCGCTCGAATCTGTGCGTCGTGCGGCAGCGGCGCAAAAAACAAAGCCTCCCGTGCAGGGAGGCTTGTGCGCTTTTTACACGGCGCGCGCGATTCCGGCGCCGGCATCGGACTTGACTCGACCGGCTCAGCTGCGCCAAATCAGGCGAGCAGCGAGCGCAGCATCCATGCGGTCTTTTCGTGTGTCTGCATGCGTTGCGTGAGCAGGTCGGCGGTCGGCTCGTCGTTGGCGGCTTCCGTCGACGGGAAAATCGCGCGCGCGGTGCGCACCACCGCTTCCTGACCTTCGACCAGCTGACGGATCATGTCTTCCGCGGCCGGCACGCCGTCCGCTTCGGGGATCGACGACAGCTTCGCGAAATCCTTGTAGCTGCCCGGCGCATGCACACCCAATGCGCGGATGCGTTCGGCGATCGAGTCGACCGCGAGCGCGAGTTCGTTGTACTGCGTTTCGAACATCAGGTGCAGCGTATTGAACATCGGACCCGTGACGTTCCAGTGGAAGTTGTGGGTCTTCAGGTACAGCGTGTAGGTGTCGGCGAGCAGACGCGACAGCCCTTCGGCGATCTTCTTGCGATCCTTGTCGCTGATCCCGATGTTGACGTGCTGTACTGCTGCGGCGGCTTCTTTCTTTGCCATGATGACTCCTTTGAAGAGTGATGCGAACCGGTCGGCAGATAACGGTCAGCGAAAACACGAATAAAACGTTCGCCAGTGTAGCGTGAATGCCGCAAGGTTTGCGCAACGCGTGCCCGAGAGCCTTGCTGCGCAGCCATTCTGGCGGTACGGCGCTCAGCTGCCCAGCGCGTGTTGCAACGCCTGCGCGGCGATTACCGCAAAGCCGCTCGCGACGATCGCAAAGCCCAGCGCCTTGCGAAACATCAACGCCTGCCATTGCGCCTGCATGCTCGGCGCGGCGGCCCGACCGCCAATGCTCGCCATCATCATCCGAATCATGATCGTACTCCGGGTTCGTCTCGTGACGGAGCGCAGCAATGCGCCGCGCCGTCGATTGCTTTGCCACTGCTTTGCCATCCGCCGCGTATATGACGCCTAGCGGTTCCTGCCTTCCCGCAACGCGGCGAGCGCCGCGATCACACCTTCCGCGTAAGCCGGATCGGCGCGGCGGAAATGCTCGATCTGACGCGCGACGATCTCCTGCGGCACGCCGTCGATATGTCGCGCGATATTGCCGAACAGACGCTCACGTTGCGCGTCGTCGAACAGCGCGAACAACATGCGCGGCTGCGTGTAGTAGTCGTCGTCCTCGCGATGCTCGTAACGCGCGACCGCGCCCGCCGCGAGCGGCGGCTCGGACGCGTTCGCGTCCTGCATGAAGTCGCCGAAGCGATTCGGCTCGTAATTCACGTTGCCGCCGCGATTGCCGTCGGTGCGCAGCGCGCCATCGCGATGAAACGAATGCGGGTTCGGCACGCGCGGCGCATTCACCGGAATCTGGTGATGATTGATGCCGAGCCGGTAACGCTGCGTATCGCCGTACGAGAACAGCCGCCCCTGCAACAGACGGTCCGGCGAAAATCCGATGCCCGGCACCACGTTCGCCGGCGTGAACGCCGCCTGCTCGACGTCCGCGAAATAGTTCGCCGCGTTGCGATTCAGTTCGAGCGTGCCGACGTCGATCAACGGATAGTCCTTCTGCGACCACACCTTCGTGATGTCGAACGGATTGAAGCGGTAGTTCGCCGCATCCGCTTCCGGCATCACCTGAATTGCGAAGCGCCACTTCGGAAAGTTGCCCGCGTCGATGCTGTTCACCAGGTCGCGCTGCGCGCTTTCGCGGTCATTGGCGACTACCTGCGCGGCATCGGCGTCGGTGAAGTTCTCGATGCCTTGCAGCGACTTGAAGTGGAACTTGACCCAGAAACGCTCGTTGCTCGCGTTGATGAACGAGTACGTGTGCGAGCCGAAGCCGTGCATCTGCCGGTAGTTCTTCGGAATGCCGCGATCGCTCATCAGAATCGTCACCTGATGCAGCGACTCCGGATGACTCGACCAGAAGTCCCACGCGGCGACGTTGCTGCGCAGATTCGTGTACGGATCACGCTTCTGCGTATGAATGAAGTCCGGAAACTTGAGCGGATCGCGAATGAAGAACACCGGCGTGTTGTTGCCGACCACGTCCCAGTTGCCTTCCCCGGTGTAGAACTTGATCGAGAAGCCGCGCACGTCGCGCTCGGCGTCGGCCGCGCCACGCTCGCCGGCCACCGTCGAAAAGCGCATGAAAAGCGGCGTTTCCTGGCCGACCTGCGCGAATACCTTCGCCTTCGTGTAGCGCGAAATGTCGTGCGTCACCGTCAGCGTGCCGAACGCGCCCGAACCCTTCGCGTGAACGCGCCGCTCGGGAATCACTTCGCGATCGAAGTGCGCGAGCTTTTCGAGCAGCCAGACGTCCTGCAGCACCACGGGGCCACGCGGGCCGGCGGTCATCGAGTTCTGGTTATCGGCGACGGGCGCGCCGGCGGCATTGGTGAGCTTACGTTCGGACATGGGCACTCCTGCGTGGTTTCTATCGAATCGGGGAAAAGCATGCGGCATCCATGCGCGACGGACGCCGTCACGGGTAGGCGCGTCAGGCGGCCAGCACCCGGTCGGCCAGCAACGACACGGCGACCGTACGGATACTCGGCGCGGCAGCCGTCGTGGCCGGTTGCGCGGGAAAAGCGTGGATGGGCTGTGAAACCGCTTGCATGGTGTTTTCCTCCTGAGTTGTCTCGCGCCCCGACTCGGAGTCTGGGCGCTGAGCCTTATCGAATAAGGGGATCGGGCGATCCCTTGAGGAAACTATAGCAACATCTATCGAATATTCTTATTTGATTAATTTAATCTATTCGATAGGGCTTGCGCCCTTTTTGCGGCAGGCCGCACCGGTGTCCGGCGCGGCTGCGGATGATGGCGAGTCAGTTGACGGCGGCGGGCAGATCGAGCTTTTTGACGCCCGGCAGGTCGCACGCGGCGATTGCGTCGCAGATCGCGTCGATCGCGGGCATGCGCGTGAAGCTCTTGCGCCATGCCAGCACGACGCGGCGATCGGGCACCGGCTCGTCGAACGCGACATAGCTGAGCAGGCCCGCGTCGATACCGCCCGCATGTGGCTTGACCTCGTGCACCGACATGCGCGGCAGCACGGTAATGCCGACGCCGCTTGCGACCATATGACGAATCGTTTCGAGCGACGAGCCCTCGAAGGTCTTCTGGATGCCGTCGGCGTTCTGCGAAAAGCGCATCAGCTCGGGACACACGCCGAGCACGTGATCGCGGAAGCAGTGGCCGCTGCCGAGCAGCAGCATGGTTTCCTGCTTCAGGTCGTCGGGGTCGATCTTCGGGCGGCTTTCCCATGCGTGGCCGGACGGCAGCGCGACGACGAACGGCTCGTCGTACAGCGGACGCAGCATCAGCCCGGTTTCGGGAAACGGCAGCGCCATGATCGCCACGTCGATTTCGCCCTGCTTGAGCAGCTCGATCAGCTTCAGCGTGTAGTTTTCCTGCAGCATCAGCGGCATTTGCGGCACGCGCTGGATCATCTGCTTGACGAGCGTCGGCAGCAGGTACGGCCCGATGGTGTAAATCACGCCGAGGCGCAGCGGACCGAGCAGCGGGTCCTTGCCCTGCTTGGCGATTTCCTTGATCGCGAGCGTCTGCTCGAGCACGCGTTGCGCCTGCGTAACGATCTGTTCGCCAATCGGCGTCACGCTGACCTCGCTGGTGCCGCGCTCGAAAATCTGCACGTTCAGCTCGTCTTCGAGCTTCTTGATGGCGACGGACAGCGTGGGCTGGCTGACGAAACACGCTTCGGCGGCACGGCCGAAGTGCCGCTCGCGGGCCACCGCCACGATGTATTTCAATTCGGTGAGCGTCATTCGGGGATCAATCAGTCTGATGGATTCGATAGGTTCTAGTTATACACCTATAGGGTCGGTTCGCCAACTTTTTAGCCGTTGTGCTTGCGGCGGGGACGGCGCTCAGGCCTTCAGATACTGCTCGCGCGCGCCGAGCCAGCGCGCCAGATGCTGAATGACCACGTCCGGATATTGGTCGAGCAGCGTCGCGGCGGCTTCGCGCGCCGGCTCGATGAGGTGCTGATCGTTCTGCAGGTCGGCGAAACGCAGCATCGCGGCGCCTGACTGCCGCGCGCCGAGGAACTCGCCAGGCCCGCGGATTTCGAGGTCGCGGCGGGCAATTTCGAAGCCGTCGGTGGTTTCGCGCATCGTTTGCAGGCGCGCGCGGGCGGTCATCGACAGCGGTCCGGTGTAGAGCAGCACGCAGACCGACGCGGCGCTGCCGCGCCCCACGCGTCCGCGCAACTGATGCAGCTGCGCGAGACCGAAGCGCTCCGCATGCTCGATCACCATCAACGATGCGTTCGGCACGTCGACGCCGACTTCGATCACCGTGGTCGCGACCAGCAGCTGGATCTCGTTGCGCGAGAACGCGTCCATCACCGTGGCCTTTTCGGCGGGCGCGAGGCGCCCGTGCACCAGCCCGACCTTCAGCTCGGGCAGCGCGGCCACCAGCGTCTCGTAGGTCTCGACCGCGGTTTGCAACTGCAGGGTCTCGCTTTCCTCGATCAGCGGACACACCCAGTACACCTGGCGCCCCGTCAACGCCGCCTCGCGCACGCGGCCGATCACCTCTTCGCGGCGCGCGTCGGACACGAGCTTCGTGAGGATCGGGGTGCGGCCGGGCGGCAGTTCGTCGATCGTGGAGACGTCGAGGTCCGCGTAGTAGGTCATGGCGAGCGTGCGCGGAATCGGCGTCGCGGACATCATGAGTTGATGCGGCTGGAAGTCGGCCGCGCCGTCGGCGGCGCCCTGCGCCTTCGCGCGCAACGCGAGCCGTTGCGCGACGCCGAAGCGATGCTGCTCGTCCACGATCACGAGTCCGAGGCGCGCGAACTCGACCGCGTCCTGGATGATCGCGTGCGTGCCGATCACGAGCTGCGCGGTGCCGAGCGCGGCCGCTTCGATCGCGGCGCGCTTCTCCTTCGTCTTCAGACTGCCCGCGAGCCACGCGACATTCACGCCGAGCGGCTCGAGCCAGCCGCGCAATTTGCGCGCGTGCTGCTCGGCGAGAATTTCGGTCGGCGCCATCAGCGCGGCTTGGTAGCCGGCGTCGATCGCCTGCGCGGCGGCGAGCGCCGCGACGATCGTCTTGCCGCTGCCGACGTCCCCCTGCAACAGCCGCTGCATCGGATGCGGCTGCGTCAGGTCGAGTGCGATCTCGCCGCCGACGCGCTGCTGCGCGGCCGTCAGCGAAAACGGCAGCGCCTTCAGCAGCCGCGCGACCAGCGCCGACTCGTCGCCGAGCTTGCGGCGCGGCATGGCCGGCGCGGCGCGCGTGCGCCGCTCGTCGTGCGCGCGCTTCAGCGACATCTGCTGCGCGAGCAGCTCCTCGAACTTGATGCGCACCCAGGCCGGATGCGTGCCGTCGATCAGCGCCGTTTCGTCCGACTGCGGGCCCGGATGATGCAGCGTGCGCACCGCGTCCATCAGCGCCGGCACGCCGAGCGGTTCGAGAAACGCGCGCGCGACCGGCGCGGGCAGCAGCTCCGGCAGCGACGTGCGCGCGAGCGCGTTGTCGATCGCCTTGCGCAGATACGCCTGCGACACGCCCGCGGTGCTCGGATAGACCGGCGTCAGCACCTGCGGCAGCGGCGTGTCTTCGTCGACGACGCGCACGGTCGGATGCACCATCTCCATGCCGAAGAAGCCGCCCCGCACGTCGCCGCGCACGCGCAGGCGCGCGCCGGGCGCCATCTGCTTGACCTGCGAGCCGTAGAAATTCAGAAAGCGCAGCACGAGTTCGTCGCCGTCGGCGTCGCGCAGCTTCACGAGCAGCTGCCGGCGCGGGCGATAGGCGATCTCGTTGTCGAACACCACGCCTTCGGCTTGCGCTATGCCGCCGGGCAGCAAGTGACCGATCGGCGTCAGCGAGGTTTCGTCTTCGTAGCGCATCGGCAGATGCAGCACGAGGTCGATGTCGCGTGTGAGGCCGAGTTTGGCGAGCTTGTCGGCGGTTTTGACCGGGGCTTTGGCGGCGGCTTTTGCCGCGCCTTTGGTTTTGGCGGCGGGTTTGTCGTCGCTCGCGCGGTCGGCGGCGAATTGATCCGGCGGGCCGCCCGCGTGGCCGCCGGGCTTGTCGCCGTCGCGCCCGAGATCGTGGCCGGCGGACATCATGCCGCCTTGCGCGCCATCTTCCGCCGCATCCCGCTCCCCCGCCTCCGCCCGCGCACCGCGGCGCCGCGGTTCGGCGCCCGCTTCGAGGGTGGCAACGGACGATCGGCGGTCGGACAAAGGCATAGGCTGCTTCGCAAGTACAATATCGGGTGCTGTCGAAAAGAAGTCGTGCCGCCCTTCGCGCGTCCAGCGTAGGCAGGATGCGGCACAAAGCGCGCGGGCCGCTTCGGCGTCCCGCCATCATAGCCGCCCGGCTCCGGCTTCGGCTCAATTCAGTCCCAAATCAGTCCCAACCCGCTTCCAGTCGTTCGCATGTTTACGCTTTCCGATTTCGATTTCGATCTGCCGCCCGAGCTGATCGCGCAAGTCGCGCTGCCCGAGCGCAGCGCAAGCCGTCTGCTCGATGTGGACGCCGCAGGCGCCGCCGACGGCGCCGCGCGCCTGATCGACCGCCGCTTCACCGAACTGCCCGAGTGCCTCGCGCCGGGCGATCTGCTCGTCTTCAACGATACCAAAGTGCTGAAGGCGCGCTTCTTCGGCCAGAAGTCGAGCGGCGGCAAGATCGAAGTGCTGGTCGAGCGCCTGACTGGCGAGCGCAGCGCGCTCGCGCAGATCCGGGCGAGCAAGAGCCCGCAGGCGGGCACGACGATCCGTCTCGCGGATGCGTTCGACGTCACCGTCGGCGAGCGCGTCGATCAGTTCTACACGCTGCATTTCCCCGACGACTGTCTGACGCTGATCGAGCAGTACGGCCGTCTGCCGCTGCCGCCGTACATCGAGCACGACCCCGACGCGACCGACGAAACCCGCTATCAGACCGTATTCGCGCAGAACCCGGGCGCGGTCGCCGCGCCGACCGCCGGCCTGCACTTCGACGACACGCTGCTCGCCCGGCTCGACGCCCTCGGCATCGACCGCGCGACGCTGACGCTGCACGTCGGCGCGGGCACGTTTCAGCCGGTGCGCGTCGAAAACATCGCCGAGCACAAGATGCACAGCGAGTGGTATCACCTGCCGCAAGCGCTCGCGGACAAGATCGCCGCGACCAAAGCGCGCGGCAACCGCGTGATCGCGGTCGGCACGACGTCGATGCGCGCGCTCGAAGCCGCCGCGCGCGACGCCGAAGCCGCCGGCCATCCGCTCGGCGCGGCGAGCGCGGAAACCGACATCTTCATCACGCCGGGCTACCGGTTCCGCGTGGTCGACCGGCTGGTCACGAACTTCCATTTGCCGAAATCTACGCTGCTGATGCTGGTGTCGGCGTTCGCGGGCGTCGAGACGATTCGCGCCGCGTACCGTCATGCGATCGACGAGCGCTATCGTTTTTTCAGCTACGGTGACGCGATGCTGCTCACGCGGCGCGATGCATGAGCCGGTTCGCGCACTGCTTCAGCGTATTGGCAGTTTTCCTAGTCGCCGCGATCCCTCGTGGCGGTTTTCATTGATTGCGCCGGACTGTTTTCCGGTAGCCCAGGAGTGATCCCCATGACCCTTGGTCATCCCTCGCAACAGTCTGCCCACGAGCGCCCCGAGAACGGCCTCAAATTCGAACTGCTCGGCACCGACGGCCTCGCGCGCCGCGGCCGCGTCACGCTCAATCACGGCGTGGTGGAGACGCCGATCTTCATGCCGGTCGGCACCTACGGCACCGTGAAGGCGGTCCAGCCGCGCGAGCTCGACGAAATGCACGCGCAGATCATCCTCGGCAATACGTTTCACCTGTGGCTGCGACCCGGCCTCGAAACCATCGAGGCGCACGGCGGCCTGCACGGCTTCATGGGCTGGAAGAAGCCGATCCTGACCGACTCGGGCGGCTTCCAGGTGTTCTCGCTCGGCGACCTGCGCAAGATCACCGAGGACGGCGTCACGTTCGCGTCGCCGATCAACGGCGACCGGCTGTTCCTGTCGCCGGAAGTGTCGATGCAGATCCAGAAGCTGCTGAACTCGGACATCGTGATGCAGTTCGACGAATGCACGCCGTACGCGACCGACAACATCCCGACCTCGCACACGGAAGCCGCCGAATCGATGCGCATGTCGATGCGCTGGGCGCAACGCTCGATCGACGAATTCGAGCGCCTCGGCAATCCGAATGCACTGTTCGGCATCGTGCAGGGCGGCATGTTCGAGGATCTGCGCGACGAGTCGCTCGCCGGCCTCGCGGAGAAGAACTTCCACGGCCTCGCGATCGGCGGTCTGTCGGTCGGCGAGCCGAAGGAAGACATGATGCGGATCCTGAACCACATCGGCCCCAAGCTGCCGGCCGACAAGCCGCACTACCTGATGGGCGTCGGCACGCCGGAAGACCTGGTGGCCGGCGTCGCGGCCGGCGTCGACATGTTCGACTGCGTGATGCCCACGCGCAACGCGCGCAACGGCTGGCTCTTCACGCGTTTCGGCGACATCAAGATCCGCAACGCGACGCACAGGAACTCGCTGCGCCCGCTCGACGAGCAATGCGGCTGCTACACCTGCCGCAACTTCACGCGCGGCTATCTGCACCACCTGCATCGCGTCGGCGAAATTCTCGGCGCGCAGCTGAACACGATCCACAACCTGCATTACTACCTGGAACTGATGCAGGAAATGCGCGATGCGATCGAGGCGAAACTGTTCGAGACATTCCGCAAGCGTTTCCACGAAGACCGCGCGCGCGGCGTCGAACCGTCGTCCTGACGGCCCGCCACATGGATTGCGCATGCCGCACGCGGACAACTTACAATTTACTTTCGCCGGCCGCTGAATTTGCCCCGAATCGGACCTTTAAACGGTTGATCCCAAAGCCGATTCGCCGCGCCGGCGCGCGTGTGGCCGGTGGTAGAATAATCGGCTGATTTTTTTGATCGTTTGACTGATAACGGAGAGACCAACGTGTCGTTCATTTCCAATGCCTTCGCGCAAGGCGCAGCAGCAGGTGGTATCGAATCGAACCTGATGAGCTTCCTGCCGCTGATCCTGATGTTCGGCGTGCTGTACTTCATCATGATTCGCCCGCAAATGAAGCGTCAGAAGGAACATCGCAACATGCTCGCAGCGATGGCCAGGGGCGATGAAGTCGTGACGAACGGCGGTATCGTCGGCAAGGTGACGAAGGTGGGCGAAGCCTACGTCGGCATCGAAATCTCGGAAGGCACGGAAGTCACCGTGCAAAAGGCGTCGGTCACGACAATTCTCCCGAAGGGCACGATCAAGTCGCTGTAAGGCCTGCACTCCCCGCGTCCGGTGCGGCCTCGCCGGCGGTTCAGGCACTTCGCTGAACGGCCCGCGCTCATCGCCGGACGCATCGCATCCAAGCCAACCTTCCCGTTGGACCACTCATGAATCGCTACCCCCTCTGGAAATACGCCGTGATGCTGGTGGCTCTGGTCATCGGCCTCGTGTACACGCTGCCCAATCTGTACGGCGAAGCGCCGGCGGTGCAGGTGTCGAGCGGCAAGGCCACGGTCAGACTCGACGCCGCCACGCTAGCGTCGATCGAAGCCGCGCTCGCGGCCAATCACATCAAGCCGACCGCAATCACGTTCGACAACTCGCAGAACAACGCGAACATCCGCGTGCGCCTGACGGACACGGACACGCAGCTGCGCGTGAAAGACCTGCTGCAGAAGTCGCTCAATAGCGACCCGAACGATCCGCAGTACGTCGTCGCACTGAACCTGCAAAGCGCGTCGCCGACCTGGATGACCGCGCTGCGCGCGCTGCCGATGTACCTCGGTCTCGACCTGCGCGGCGGTGTGCACTTCCTGCTGCAGGTCGACATGGCCGGCGCGCTGAACAAGAAGCTCGACTCGGACGCCTCGGACGTGCGCACGCTGCTGCGCGACAACAACGTGCGCGACGGCGGCGTGAATCGCGTGAACCAGTCGGTGGTGGTGAATCTGGCCGACCAGGCCACGGCGGACGCGGCACTCAAGCTGCTCGGCCGCAGCGTCAGCGAACTTCAGTGGGCGTCGCAGCCGAACACCGGCGCGGACGGCGGCGTGCAGCTCGTCGGCACCTTTACGCCGGCCGTGCAGCGCGAGGTGCAGGACGCCGCGCTCAAGCAGAACATCACGACGCTGCATAACCGCGTGAACGAACTCGGCGTGGCCGAGCCGGTGATCCAGCAACAGGGCACGGACCGCATCGTCGTCGAGCTGCCGGGCGTGCAGGACACCGCGAAGGCGAAGGACATCATCGGCCGTACGGCGACGCTCGAAGCGCGCCTCGCCGATCCGGTCAACACGCATCCGAACCCGAACGAGCCGGTGCCGCCGGGCGATGAACTCTTCACGCAAGGCAACCAGACGCCGGTGCTGCTGCGCAAGCAGGTGATCTTCACCGGCGACCGCATCATCGACGCGTCGGCGGGCTTCGACGAGCATCAGCGTCCGTCGGTCAATATCCGTCTCGACTCGGCCGGCGGCCGCGCGGTGCGCGCGGTATCGCGTGACAACATCGGCAAGCCAATGGCGATGGTGCTGTTCGAGCGCGGCAAGGGCGAAGTGCTGACCGTCGCGACGATTCAGTCGGAACTGGGCGACCGCTTCCAGATCACCGGCCAGCCGACCCCGCAAGCGGCCGCCGACCTCGCGCTGCTGCTGCGCGCCGGTTCGCTCGCCGCGCCGATGGAAATCATCGAGGAACGCACGATCGGCCCGAGCCTCGGCGCCGACAATATCAAGAAGGGCTTCCACTCGGTCGTGTGGGGCTTCGCGGCGATCGCCGTGTTCATGATCGCGTACTACATGCTGTTCGGCGTGATCTCGATGATCGGCCTGTCCGTGAACCTGCTGCTGCTGGTCGCGGTGCTGTCGATGCTGCAGGCCACGCTCACGCTGCCGGGTATCGCCGCTATCGCGCTCGCGCTCGGTATGGCGATCGACGCGAACGTGCTGATCAACGAGCGCGTGCGCGAGGAACTGCGCCACGGCGCGCCACCGCAACTGGCCATCCAGAACGGCTACGCGCATGCATGGGCGACGATTCTCGACTCGAACGTGACCACGCTGATCGCCGGCCTCGCGCTGCTCGCGTTCGGCTCCGGTCCGGTGCGCGGCTTCGCGATCGTCCACTGTATCGGCATTCTGACGTCGATGTTCTCGGCGGTGTTCTTCTCGCGCGGCCTGGTCAACTTCTGGTACGGCGGCAAGAAGAAGCTGAAGTCGCTGTCCATCGGCCAGGTGTGGCGTCCGCAAACGGCAGCGGCAGGCTCGGCCGCGTATGCCGGCAACACCCTCGGCGGCAGCGACGCCGCGACCGACACCGCGCAGGCCATCGCCACGGCGAAGGCGAGCGCGAAGGCAAGCTCGAAGGCACCGGCCGCGGCCGGCGCGAAGGGTCGCGCGAAGCCGACCGTGCGCCGCCGCAATGCGCCGGGCACGCCGACGTCGAATGACTCGACGCGGCATAAACCGGGTTCATCCCGCTGAGTCCCGGAGAACAAGACCATGGAATTTTTCCGTTTCCGTAAAGACATTCCGTTCATGCAGCGCGCGTTGATCTTCAACGCGATCTCCCTGATCACCTTCCTCGCCGCCGTGTTCTTCCTCGTGCATCGCGGGCTGCATCTGTCGGTGGAATTCACCGGCGGTACCGTGATCGAGGTGCAGTATCCGGGCGCGGTTCCGCTCGACCCGGTGCGTAACACGCTCGGCAAGCTCGGCTATGCCGACGCGCAGGTGCAGAACTTCGGCTCCTCGCGCGACGTACTGATCCGTCTGCCGCTGAAGACGGGCTACACGTCCGCGCAGCAGAGCGACCAGGTGATGGGCGCGCTGAAGGCCGACACGCCGGAAGTGCAGTTGCAGCGCGTCGAGTTCGTCGGTCCACAGGTCGGCAAGGAGCTCGCCACCGACGGTCTGCTCGCGCTCGCCTGCGTGGTGGCCGGCATCGTGATCTACCTGTCGTTCCGCTTCGAATGGAAGTACGCGATCGCCGGCGTGATCGCCAACCTGCACGACGTCGTCATCATTCTCGGCTTCTTCGCGTTCTTCCAGTGGGAGTTCTCGCTGTCGGTGCTGGCCGCGGTGCTCGCGGTGCTCGGCTATTCGGTCAACGAGTCGGTCGTTATCTTCGACCGGATTCGCGAAACCTTCCGCCGCGAACGCAAGATGACCGTGATCGAAGTGATCAACCACGCAATCACCAGCACGATGTCGCGAACCGTCATCACGCACGGCTGTACGCAGATGATGGTGCTGTCGATGTTCCTGTTCGGCGGCCCGACGCTGCACTACTTCGCGCTCGCGCTGACGGTCGGTATTCTGTTCGGTATCTACTCGTCGGTGTTCGTCGCCGCGGCTCTTGCCATGTGGTTCGGCGTCAAGCGCGAAGACCTGATCAAGGACAAGAAGGAACGCGTCGATCCGGACGATCCGAACGCGGGCGCCCAGGTTTGATGCGCGCGTAACCGCTGAGGATGCGCACAATAAAAAAGGCCGGTTCTGTCGAACCGGCCTTTTGCGTTTACGTACGCCGTCGTTACCGCCTCGTTCCCAGGGCCTGTTCAGGCCCTAGCGGAACCCCAGCTTGCGCCGTGCGCCGATCAGCGCCGCGATGCTCAGCAGCGCGGCAAACATCACGTAGTAGCTCGGCGCTGCCTTCGAACCGGTCGCGCTGATCAGCCACGCGATGATGAACGGCCCGAAGCCGCCGAAGATCGTCACCGCGATGTTATACGCGAGCGACATGCCGGTCGTGCGCGTCTGCACCGGGAATATCTCCGACAGCAGTCCCGGCGTCGCGCCGAAGTAGCCGCTGACGAGAAAACCGAACACGATCTGCCACACGATCAGCGTGCCGAAGCTCGGATGCGCGATCAGGAACGCGAACGCCGGATAGACGAGCACGAACAGCAGCACGGCCGCGCCCAGCATGATGCGTGTGCGTCCATGCAGGTCCGACCAATGCCCGGCCACCGGCGAGAACACCATCTGGATCAGACCCGTCACCGCGATCGCCGAGAACGCGACCGACGGCGCGAGCCCCAGTTGCCGCACGCCATAGGTCGGCATGAACAGCATCAGATACGCGGACACGGTCCCGAGGATCACCACGCCCATCGCGATCACGAGCCGCAGCTTCTGCGTCGCGAACGTATCGCGCAGCGGCGTCCGCGTCGTTTCGGCGGCGAGGAATTCGGGCGTCTCGTCGAGCCTGGTGCGGATGTAGAACGCAACGGGCCCGATCAGCAGACCGAAGAAGAACGGCACGCGCCAGCCCCACGATGCCATCTGTTCCGGCGACAGCTGGCCGGTCAGCAACGCGCCGAAACCGGCCGCGAGCAGCGTCGTCAGACCCTGGCTCGCCATCTGCCAGCTCGCGTAGAAGCCGCGCCGGCCCGGCACGTGCTCGGCGAGAAACGCAGTCGCGCTGCCGAATTCGCCGCCGGCCGAGAAGCCTTGCATCAGCCGCGCGAGCACGAGGATCAGCGGCGCGGCGAGACCGATGCTCTGGTAGGTCGGCAAAATCGCGATGATCAGCGTGCCGCTCATCATCAGCAGGATGGAAAGCGTGAGCGCCCCCTTGCGCCCGGCGCGGTCCGAGTACGCGCCGATCACGATCGCGCCGAGCGGCCGCATGAAGAATGACACGCCGAACGTGCCGAGCGTGAGCAGCAGCGATACGGTCTCGTTGCCGGCCGGAAAAAACAGCTTGGAGATGGTCACGGCGAAAAAGCCGTACACCACGAGATCGAACCATTCGAGCGCGTTGCCGATCGAGGCGGCCACCACCGCGCGCCACGAATTCTGCCGGCTTCCCGCGACGCTTGCTGCTGTCGTAGCATTCATCCAGATCTCCTGTACTGCGCGAAATATTTATCGACACGAACGCATAACGTCCGCCCAGGCCATCCCGGCAACGCGCAGCACCGGCATGACTGCTTGCGCTCTATTTAACTGAAAAAATAAAAGCGATGCGAGCGACAAATGGCCGAGGCGCGCCACCATGGCCGAGGCGTTCGCAACGGGCGACAAAAAACCGCTTCGTCGGTGAACGACCGAAGCGGTTTTCGTATTGCGGCGCAGCGCGGATCGAATCGCAACAGCGGCCGGCGCGCCTACTGCTGCTTGATACCTTCCGACTGGATATGCAGGCGCGTCTGCATGCTGAAGCCGTACTTCGCGCCGAACTCCATGCCGTAATCGGCGCGATTGAATTCGGTGCTCGCCTCGACGCCGCAGACTTCGCGCTTGAGGACCGGGTGCTGCATGCACTTGAACGAATCGATCTTCAGATTCACCGGCTTCGTGATGCCGCGAATCGTCAGCGTGCCGATCACCTCGACGGGCTTGTCGCCGTCGAACTTGATCTCGGTGCCCTTGTAGGTGACGGTCGGATACTTCTCGACGTCGAAGAACTCGGCGGCCCTCAGGTGATCGTCGAGCTTCGGGTTGCCGGTCTGCACCGAAGCGGGATCGACGGTGACGTCGACGGTGCCGGTTTTGGCCGCGCGATCGAGCGTCACCGTTCCCGTGGTCTTCGTGAATTTGCCGCGCCAGATCGACAGACCGCCAAAGTGGTCGGCCTCGAAGCTCGGAAACGTATGCATCGGATCAAGCAGATAGGTATCGGCGGCGAAGGCGCCGAGCGACAGCGACGAAGCCAGCGCGCCAACAGCGATCAATATGGACGTTTTCAATTCGTGCTCCTCTTTTGCGTTGAAAATCGCGGTGCAACCTGCGGTGGGAAAGCGGCCGCGCCCCACGTGGCGCGGCGGACCTCGCGCACGCCGTGCGCGTTACTTGCGCGCGGCGACGATATGAAACTTGATCACGACCTCGTCGGCGACGACCGATGTGTCCTTCCATTCGCCGGTGCCGATGTCGAATTGCGAGCGCTTGATCGGCAGCGCGCCGTCGAAAGTCTGCATCGCGCCCTGCTGGCCGACCGTGACCGGCACCACGACCGTCTCCGACTTGCCCTTGATGGTCAGCTTACCGGTCACCTTGAACTGGCTGCCGCCGGCCGGCGCGATCGCGCTCGACACGAACGTCGCGCTCGGAAAGGTCTTCGCGTCGAACCATTCCTTGCCGCGCACCTGCTCGTTGTAGCTCTCGTCGCCGAGATCGTAGCTGGCGACGTCGATGTTGAGCTGCGCGCTGCCGGCCGTCGGTTTGGCCGGATCGAAGCTGACCTGCGCCGTGAACTTGTTGAACTTGCCTTCGACCGGCACGTTCATCTGCTTCGAGGTAGCCGTCACCGAACTCTTCGCGACGTCGACCTGCGCGAGCGCCGCGCCCGCGGCGCTCAGCGACGCCGCCGCGAACGCGGCCAGCATGTAGCGATAAAACGAAACCTTCATGGATGTCCTTATTTGAGGAAAGGGAGCATGCGAGACAGCAGGCCGTCGCGATCGAGCCACTGATGCTTGAGCGCCGCCGCGGTGTGTAGCGCGACCAGCACGAGCAACGTGTAATTCAACGCGATGTGCAGGTTCTTCAGCACTTCCTTCAGGTGCGGATCGGGCGCGATGATTCGCGGCAGCGGAATCAGCCCGAGGTAGACGACCGGTACGTTCGCCGCCGAGCTATACAGATAGCCGGACACGGGAATCACGATCATCAGCACGTACAGCAACAGATGTGTGACATGCGCGGCGCCACGCTGCCAGGTGGGCATGCGGCGCGGCATCGGCGGCGAGGCGTGGGTCGCGCGCCACAGGATGCGCACGATCGCGAGCGCGAACACGGTCACGCCGATCCATTTGTGCCACGAGAAATAGCGCAGCTTGGTGGGCGTGAAGCCCGGGATGTCGGTCATCACCCAGCCGAGCGCAAAGCCGCAGACGATCAGCAGTGCGATCAGCCAGTGAAACGCGATGGCGGTCCGCGTGTACGACTCCCGGGTACCGAACGATGGATTGAGTGTCATGACAGATCAACGCAGGCTGTTAGAAGTTAACGGCGCGCCGCGGCCAGCTATTCCGCGATCACCGCCGCATCGGCGCGGCGTGCGCGGCCGATGCGGCGGACATCATCGCCACAAAAGGCCGCCGGGCATGCCACGGGCGCCATGCTACCCCAAGCGCGAAAAGCTGGCTGGAGCGTGTCGGCGGAACGGGCCCGAATTTTGCGCTGAAATGGCCCCAAGGCGCCGCGTCACCGCCCTTGCGTTGAACGATTCGGGGACCGAAAGCCCCGAAGCGACGCCATCTCAGGCCCGGACCAGCGCGCGCGGGGGACGGCGCCACGCCCCGCGCCGCGCGCGGCTCGCGTCGGTCGCGAGGCCGCGTTTGGTACTATTGCTGCTCACCGCCGTCCGACCCCTCGAAACGAGCAGGCCTTGCACGCCGCCACTACGTCGTTAGCCCATCTGCCGCATGGAACATGACAACCTGATCGCGTGCCATGAATGCGATACGCTGTTCCGCAAGCCACGGCTTGTCGGGCGCGTCGCGGCGCGTTGTCCGCGCTGCGGCGCGACGCTCTATCGCGGCGTCTCGCGCAAGCTCGACGCGATCTGCGCACTGACGCTCGCCGCGCTGATCACGTTCGTGATCGCGCAGGGCTTTCCGATCGTCGAACTCGAAACCAACGGCATCACGTCACAGACTACGCTGTTCGGCGCGCTCGTCGCGCTGTGGGGCGAGAACATGCAGATCGTCGCCGTGATGGTGTTCTGCTCGACGATCCTCTTTCCGTTCACCGAACTCGTCGCGCTGCTGTACGTGCTGGTGCCGCTACGCGCCGGCTACGTGCCCGCGCACTTCAATCGCGTGCTGCGCGCGATCCAGTTCGTGCGGCCGTGGGGCATGATCGAAGTGTTCATGCTCGGCGTGCTGATCACGATCGTGAAGATGGTGAGCCTCGCGCGCGTGATTCCCGAGGCGGCGCTGTTCGCGTTCGGCGCGCTGACGCTGATGTTCGCGGTCGTCGTCACATTCGATCCGCGCGTGCTGTGGGATGTCGCCGACGAGATCGACGCGAGCGGCGATCGGCCGTTGCCGCGCACGTCGGCCGACAGCGCGGCGGTCGCGGTCGGCTCGCTCGCCGGTCCGCCGGCGCCGTCCGCGCTCGCGGGCTCGACCAGCGGCAGCGCTGGTGGCACAACCAACAGCACGGCGGACGGCACCCCGCCCGGCTTGCCGCCCACGCCGCGCGAAGGATGAGCCCACGATGAAATACGTCACCGCGAAACGCGCGGGCCTGCTGTCCTGCCATTCGTGCGGGCGCGTCGAACCGCGCATCCGCTCGGTCACGCCGCAGCACTGCGGCCGCTGCGGCGCGCATCTGCACTCGCGCAACCCCGACAGCCTGATGCGCACATGGGCACTGCTGATCGCCGCGGCGCTGCTGTATATCCCGGCGAACCTACTGCCGGTGATGCACACGTCGTCGCTGCTCGGCTCCGAGGACGACACCATCATGAGCGGCGTCGTCTATTTCTGGACTTCCGGCGACTGGCCGCTCGCGATGATCGTGTTCATCGCCAGCATCCTGGTGCCGATGCTGAAGCTCTCGGTGCTCGTGCTGCTCACCGTCACCGCTCAGCGCCGCTCGCGCTGGCGTCCGCAACAGCGCACGACGCTGTACCGGATGGTCGAGCGGATCGGCCGCTGGTCGATGCTCGACGTGTTCGTCGTCACGCTCACCGTGGCGCTCGTGCGTTTCAAATCGCTGGCCGTGATCACGGCCGGGCCGGGCGCGATCGCGTTCGGCTCGGTCGTGATCCTGACGATGCTGGCCTCCATGCAATTCGATCCACGCCTCATCTGGGACCCCGTGGAAAGCCGTACCCCAACACCTCAGGATCTCGACCATGACTAGCCCGCAAGGACCGACGCCCGCCTCCGATGATGCGCCGCGCAACGATTCGAACGGACCCAGACTGCCGCCCCAACTGCCCGACCCCGAGATCGAGCCACGCAGCCGCTGGCTGCCGTCGCTCGTCTGGGTGATTCCGCTGATCGCCGCGCTGATCGGCATCGCGCTCGTGATCAGGTCGGTGACCGAGCGCGGGCCCGTGATCACGATCAGCTTCATCAGCGCGGAAGGCCTCGAGCCGGGCAAGACCAAGGTCAAGTACAAGGACGTCGACGTGGGCGCGGTGAAGACGATCACGCTGTCGCCGGATCTGTCGCACGTGCTCGTGCAGGTGCAGTTGACCAAGGAAGGCGGAAAGTTCGCGGTCAAGGACTCGCGCTTCTGGGTGGTGCGACCGCGTGTCGGCGCGAGCGGCGTGTCGGGTCTGACGACGCTGCTGTCGGGTTCGTACATCGGCGCCGACGCGGGCCGCTCGACCGAAAGCGAGAGCAACTTCGTCGGCCTCGAAACGCCGCCGCCCATCACCGGCGACCAGAAAGGCCACCAGTACACGCTGCACGGCGATTCGCTCGGCTCGATCGACATCGGCTCGCCGATCTTCTACCGGCGCGTGCAGGTCGGTCAGGTGGTCGGCTTCTCGCTCGACAGGGACGGCACCGGCGTGACGATGCGGGTGTTCGTGTCGGCGCCGTTCGACCAGTACGTCGGCACCAACACGCGCTGGTGGCATGCGAGCGGCGTCGATCTGCGGCTCGATTCGAGCGGCTTCAAGCTGAATACGCAGTCGCTCGCGACAGTGATCGTCGGCGGTCTGTCTTTCCAGTCGCCGCCCGGCCAGAACATGGGCCCGCAGGCGCCGAACAACCAGACCTTCCGCCTCGGCTCGGACGAAGCGGACGCGATGCGCGAACCAGACGGCGTGCCCTTGCGCGTCGTGATGAACTTCAACCAGTCGCTGCGCGGGCTGTCGATCGGCGCGCCGGTCGATTTCCGCGGCATCGTGCTCGGCCAGGTGACCAATATCGGCATCGACTACGATCCGAAGACGCAGAGCTTCACGATGCCGGTCACGATGAACCTGTACCCGGACCGCCTCGGCAAGCGCTTCCGCGAGAGCTCGCCGCAGCCGGGCACGCTCGCCGGCGAGAACCTGCTGCAGGAACTCGTCAGGCACGGCCTGCGCGGCCAGTTGCGCACCGGCAACCTGATCACGAGCCAGCTGTACGTGGCGCTCGATATCTTCCCGAAAGCGCCGCCGGCCAAGGTCGACGTGACGACCGATCCGTTCGAGCTGCCGACCATTCCGAACACGCTCGACGAATTGCAGCTGCAGGTCGCCGACATCGCGAAGAAGCTCGACAAGGTGCCGTTCGACCAGATCGGCGCGAATCTGAACACCGCGCTGAAGAACGCCGACCAGCTGTTCTCGCGTCTCGACAACGAAGTCGTGCCGCAGGCGCGCGACACGCTGACGGCCGCGAAGCAGACCTTCAGTTCGGCCCAGGCAACCTTGCAGCAGGATTCGCCGATGCAGTCCGACGTTCATCAGGCGTTGCAGGAACTGACGCGCACGTTGCAGTCGCTGAACGCGCTGTCGGACTACCTCGAGCGTCATCCCGAATCGCTGTTGCGCGGTAAATCAGGAGATAAACCATGATGTTTGCCCGGCTCCCCCGTCCGCCGCGCGCGCTCGTGCGCGGTGCCGTACGCGGCGTCGCGTACGGCACCGCACTGGCTGCGGCTCTCGCCATCGCGGCGTGCTCGTCGCCGTCGAGCCGTTTCTATACGCTGGGTGGCGCGGATAGCGCAAGCACCGCCGCGCATGGCACCGCGCCGGCCGTCGCGCGCACGAGCGCCGCGCCTGCCTGGCTGATCGAAGTCGCGCCGGTCAACGTGCCGCCGCAGGTGGCGAGAAATCAGCTGGTCGTGCAGACCGGGCCGACTCAGGTGCAGTTGCTCGAACAGGAGCGTTGGGCGTCGCTGCCCGGCGATGAAATCCGCCGCGCGCTGTCGACGAATCTGACGCAGCAGCTCGGCACCATCGATACGTTCGGCACCGCGCACCCCGACGACGCGGCCGTGTACCGGATCGCCATGAACGTGCAGCGCTTCGAGTCGTGGCCCGGCTCGCATGCGTTGATCGATGCGGTGTGGAGCGTGCGGGCCGTGCGCAGCAATGCGGTGATGACCTGTCGCAGCGTGGTCAGCGAGACGGTTGGCGGCGGGTACGACGCGCTCGTCGATGGACATCGGCGCGCGCTCGCGGAAGTGTCGACACAGATCGCGATGGGCGTGCGCGCGATGGCGGCAACGGCCGTCGCTTCCACGAACACGACGGGCCGGCCTTCGTCTTCGGCCAGACCGGCTGCGGCGCCGGCCGTGCCGCCCTGTCCTTCGGCGGGAACGGCCGCGGGAGCCGGCGCCTGACAGGCCCGGCTGGCGCGAGCCCGGTGCCCGCGTGCACACGCGTGTTGATCCGGGCCGCAGCCACTTCAGCGCACACCTTCAGCAGACGCGCATCCGCAATACCTGCTTGCCCCTCCGATTCCGCGCGTCTCTGCACGAAAACACCATGTTCGACTCCATCACACGGTTGATAAAAAAATGG
This sequence comes from Paraburkholderia sp. UCT31, assembly GCF_014397655.1. Taxonomy (NCBI): domain Bacteria; kingdom Pseudomonadati; phylum Pseudomonadota; class Betaproteobacteria; order Burkholderiales; family Burkholderiaceae; genus Paraburkholderia; species Paraburkholderia sp. UCT31. The sequence continues at coordinate 64,582 of NZ_VZQP01000007.1, read as the reverse complement.
CGCGCGTCGCGCGACGGCGGCCATCAACTCGATGTCCTGCTCGCGATCGCCGACAAGAGCGCACCGTATGCGGAACGCAGCGAGTGGCTGATCGAACTCGCGCACTGGATTCGCCGCGACCGTACGATGCGGCCCGTCACGACGGATACCGACGACACCGCCGCCCCACAGTCCAACCCCGCCCATACGCGCATCCGCTACCTGCTGCACGTGCTCGATCGCAACCCCGCGTGGAAGGCGAACGTCGCCGGCATCCTGCGCGCGCTGCTGCGCGAAAGCGATGGCCTCTCGCTGCTGTGCGACGCCGGCATGCCGGTGCATTCGGGCTTCTTCGGCGCGGTGTTCGAACGCCTCGAGGCGTCGCTGATTCCGCCCGCGCCGAACCGCCGCGACCTCACCGCGATCGTCACGCTGATGTTCGGCTCCGAGCCCGACGCCGAATGGATCGACACGCTGCCCACCGATCTGCTGGTGCGTATCCACGCGCTATTCGACTACGCGCCCGACGACGACGAAGACGGACGCGACAGCACGCCCTTCTCGCTCGACCTGCTGGCCGCGCTGCACAACCTGACCTGCCAGATCAGCTCGACCGGACTGTCGCAAACGGTGCGCAGCCGGCTGGGCGGTGTGGCGCCACCTGGCGATCGCATCGACGACCGCGTCGACCGCGTAATCGACGCACGAACCACCGACGTCAACGGCGTGCGCGTCGCCATGGAAAGCCAACCGTTCTACCGCCTCACCCGCGCGATGCTCGCGGTCGAAGCCGCTCACGACGCGTACGCGGCGGGCGGCCCGCAGGAGCCGCTGCTACGCGAGGTCAACTATCTGCGGCTGCTGCTCGACGAATGCCGCGGCGCAACCGACAACGTGTTCGCGCATCTGTACCGCAACGGCGTGAGTGTCGACATCGTGTTCCAGGTCGAGCGGATGCGCATGCGCATCGAGCGCGCCGAGCATCTGCTCGATGCCTGGATGGCGCAGGACGATCTGCACGCGGCCGCGCGCCTGACCGCCGAACTCGTGCGCGCCAATCACGCGAGCCAGAGCGTCGCGCATCTCGCGCGCAGCAATTCATCGCTGCTCGCGCGCAAGATCGTCGAGTACAGCGCGGACACCGGCGAACACTACATCACGCGCGATCGCGCCGAGTATCTGAAGATGATGCGCATGGCGGCCGGCGGCGGACTCGTGACCGTCGTCACCGTGTGCGTGAAGTTCGCGATCACCGGCGCCCATCTGCACGCGATGCTCGAAGGCGTGCTCGCCGGCATCAACTACGCGGCGAGCTTTCTGCTGATCCACTTCCTGCACTTCTCGCTCGCGACCAAACAGCCCGCGATGACCGCGCCGACGCTCGCGCGCGAACTCGACGGCGTCGGCACGCCGGCCGGCGTCGACAGTTTCGTGAGTTCGGTGACCGCACTGATGCGCACGCAGGCCGCGGCGGTGCTCGGCAACGTGCTGCTGGTGTTTCCCGTCAGTCTGTGCGTGGATCTGCTGTACCACGCGCTGTTCAACACCGACCTCATTTCGGCCGACAAGGCGATCGCGACGCTGCAGTCGTTCTCGCTGATCGGGCCGACGCCGTTCTATGCGGCGTTGACGGGCGTGCTGCTGTGGTCGTCCAGCCTGCTCGCGGGCTGGGCGGACAACTGGTTCATCCTGCATCGCGTCGCCGACGCGCTCGCCTACAACCGGCGCCTGCGCATGACGCTCGGCGTGGCCGGCGCCGACCGTCTCGCGCGCTTGTGCCGCGCGAACGTCGCGGGCGTGGTCGGCAATATCACGCTCGGCCTGATGCTCGGGCTCGTGCCGGCGATCCTCACCGCCTTCACGTTCAAGTTCGACGTGCGTCACGTGACGCTGTCTGCCGGCTCGATCGGCGTGGCGCTCGGCGTGCTCGGCGAAAGCGCGCTGAAGCTGCCGGCTCTGTGGTGGGCGGTGGCGGGCGTCGGCAGCATGGCGATTCTCAATGTCGCGGTGAGTTTTGCGCTGGCGTTCTACATGGCGGTGAAATCGCGCGATTTGCGGCGCAATGCGGTGCGCTCGCTGCGCGGGGCGATCTGGCAGCGGGTCAGGCGGCATCCGCTGGAACTCGTGTGGCCGGCCAAAGCGGGACCCGAGGCGAGATAGCGCGAGGACAGACGACGGGCCGGCGCGCCAATCGCGCCGGCCCGCCGACCCCGACCGCGTACAATAGCGCCTTATCCAACGCCTTGCGGCAACCTCAATGTCCTTCGATTTCTTCCTTCCTTGCCCGCGCGGGCTCGAAGCTCCGCTCGCGGCCGAACTCGCCGAAATTGCCGCCAAACATCTGAACGGCGCCCCCTTCACGGCCGGCGCCCAGGTACCGGGCGGCGTGCATTTTCGCGGCGGCTGGGCCGCCGGTATGGCCGCCAATCTGCACTCGCGTCTCGCGAGCCGCGTGCTGCTGAAAATCGCGGAGCGGCCCTACCGCAGCGAGCAGGACATCTACGCGCTCGCGCTCGAGCAGCGCTGGGAGCAGTGGTTCTCCGCGCACGAGACGCTGCGCGTCGACGTCACCGCGATCAAGTCGCCGCTGCGCAGTCTCGAGTTCACGACGCTGCGCGTGAAGGACGCGATCTGCGATCGTCTGCGCGAAAAAAGCGGCGTGCGGCCGAGCATCGACACCGCGATGCCCGACGTGCGCGTGTTCGCGTTCCTGAGCGCGACCGACTGCACGCTGTACCTCGACACGTCCGGCGATCCGCTATTCAAGCGCGGCTGGCGTCTCGACAAGGGCGCGGCGCCGCTGCGCGAAAACCTCGCGGCTGGCATTTTGCGTCTGACTGGCTGGCAGGCCGGCACGCCGCTCTACGATCCGATGTGCGGCAGCGGCACGTTCCTCGCGGAGGCGGCGCAGCTCGCGTTGAACATCGCGCCGGGCGTCGAGCGGCGCTTCGGCTTCGAGAAGCTCAAACAGTTCGACGCGCGGAGCTGGCAAGCGCTGAAGGGCGCCGCGCTCGAAGCGAAAAATGCGGCGCGCGGCTCGCGCGGCGCGGATCTGGAGATTTTCGGCAGCGACATCTCCGGTGACATGCTCGAAAAAGCACGCGCGAACTTCGAGCGCGCCGGCTTGCCGGCCATTTCGCTCAAGCAGCTCGATGCGCGCGACATGACCCCGCCTGGCTCGGCGCCGGGCATCCTCGTCGCGAATCCGCCGTATGGCGAGCGGATCGAAGTGCGCGGCCGCAATGCGCGCGGCGAGCTTCGCGAAGGCCGCGGCAATCGCGACGACGACGGCTTCCGCCGCATTCAGGAAGAAGCGCCGGACAGCGAGTTTTTCCAGTTGCTCGGCAATGCGTTGAAGCAGCGCTTTGCCGGATGGCATGCGTTCATCCTGACGTCAGATCGCAAGCTTCCGGGGCAACTGCGGCTGCGCGAATCGACGAAGACGCCGCTGTTCAACGGTGCGCTCGAATGCCGGCTGTTCCGCTTCGATCTGATCGCGGGCAGCGTGCGGCAGCGTCCGCAGAGCGATACGCCGGCGGCTTGAGGCTGTTTCTAGCGGGGCGACGCGCTGTCGTCGCCCTGTCGTCATCGCGTCGCTCGAAAAGCAGGCCACGCGCATGAGCGATGTGGTCGGCGTGTTTCAGTTGCTGGTGGGGTGAAGCGGTCGCGTCTTCGCACCCTACTGCCACCACGCTGTCAGCAGCACCCCCGCACACTCCTTCTCACGCCATCCGGCGCTTGAACGGCCTACTGCCAACCGAAGGAGAGTGTCATGTCCGCATTGCCCAAACTCGTTGCCTGGTTCGAAATCCCGTCCGTCGATTTCGATCGCGCGGTGCGCTTCTACGAAGCCGCGCTCGACGCCCCGCTGAATCGCCAGGAGATCGGCGGCCAGCCGATCGCCGTGTTCAGCTACGAGGAGCCCGCGACCGGCGGCGCGATCGTCCACAATCCGTCGATGACACCCGGCGTCGACGGCGTCACCGTCTACCTGAACGCGCTGCCCACCGTCGACGCGGCGCTTGCGCGCATCGAACGGGCGGGCGGCAAGACCGACGGCCCGGTGATCAAGCTGCCGCAGGACATCGGCTATATCGCGTTCTTCACCGATACCGAAGGCAACCGCCTCGGCCTGCATTCGCGCACCAACGGCTAAGCGCGCACCTGAAGTCGCCGCGCCCCGACCGAAGGCCGCCATGCGGCGCTATCATCGCGGGACCGTCGCCTTCCTCCTCTACCCGACGCCCACGATGACGCGCCGCGCCGACCGCCTGTTCCAGATCGCCGAGCTGCTGCGCGGCCGGCGCCTGACCACCGCGCAGCAACTAGCCGACTGGCTGAACATCTCGCCGCGCACGGTCTATCGCGACGTGCGCGATCTGCAATTGTCGGGGGTGCCGATCGAAGGCGAAGCGGGCATCGGTTATCGGCTGTCGCGCTCGGCAAGTCTGCCGCCGCTGACCTTCACCGCCGACGAACTCGCCGCGCTCGCCGCCGGCGCGCGCATGCTCGAATCATGGGGCGGCGCGGGCTTCGCGAGCGGCGCGCGGGGCGCGCTGGCCAAAATCGCATCGGCGATGCCCGCCGACAAGCGCGCGACGCTCGAACGGCTCGCGATCTTCGCGCCGTCGTTTCACATCAAGGGCGATTTTTCGACGCAGCTCGACTCGCTGCATCGCGCGATCGATGCGCGCCAGGTGGTGCGCTTCGCGTACACCGACGCCAACGGCGCCGACACCGAGCGCCGCGTCTGGCCGCTCGCACTCGCGTACTGGGGCGCGCGCTGGACGCTCGGCGCATGGTGCGAGCTGCGTGCTGATTTCCGCAACTTCGGACTGGAGAAGATGCGCGATCTCGAAGTGCTCGAGACGTATCCCGATCAGGAAGGCAGGCGGCTCGCGGATCTGCTGCGGCACGTAAACGCGAGGCCGAAAATATGAAAAGGATCGCGGCGCGACGCACCGCGATCTCCGGGTCTGTTTACCGCTAACGAGCTACTCGACCGCCTTCACCATATCCTCGATCACCTTCTTCGCGTCGCCGAACACCATCATCGTCTTGTCCATGTAGATGCGTTGATGGTCATTGGGTCAAGCTCCCTATGAAAGCCCGCCGCGTCAGGCTTACGGCCGGGGTGCCCGGCGATCCAGGCGGTTATCGCAGGTAAAACGCATTCCGGTAGGTCCAGTTACCGGCATTGACCCGACGCGAAATTTTTCGCGTCCGCGAAAAATCACGCGGCCTGCCAAGGGTTCACAAGGGAGACGCCCGTTGCTACGAAATCAGCGACATTTCGCGTCACCACGGTCATACCATGAACGATCGCCGTAGCGGCGATAAGCGCATCACGCTCCGAGCGCCGATCCGGTACATGCAAGCGCGCGCAGCGTAAGGCAACGCCCGTATCGACAGGCAGCACGCGATCCGCAAATTCAGTTAAGACGTGCTCATCGAGCCATGCACGCAGCAACGCGCCTTGGCTCGGGTCGCTGCGCTCCTTCAGCAAAACGCCCGTTGCCAGCTCCATGATCGTGATTGCAGAAACAAAGAGCGCCGAAGCATCGACGCTCTTTGCCCAGGCGACGAGGTTGGCATCTGCCCTGCGCCCCTTACGGAGTTCGGAAACGACATTCGTATCGATAACAAACATCAGAGTTCAGCCGGCCGGATAGATATATCCACGCGCGGCGGATCGAATTCAATGTCAGCAACCTCGGGCATGGCCAAGGCGTCCACGATGTTGCGACGTTGTCCGGCGAGAAGCCAGTATTCCTCGATGCTCAGCAAAACATGGGCGGGCCTGCCGCGATCGGTGATGAATACAGGGCCGTCCTTGGTCGCCTTTTTCGCCCGGGTCACGTCCTGATTGAGTTCCCTGCTGGATAAGGTCGTAATCGTCATATTCCCTCCCGCTATCGAACGTAGTAACGTTACTACATGTCAGGAACGTAGACAAGTCACTACGTTGTGAGTTCCGAAAGAGAAACTTTCGCGTCCGCGAAAAATCCGCCGACGGCGGCTCACTTATGCTCGCTCTCCTTATCGAGAGCGAGCAACGCAAGGTGGTCCTCCAGCTCGCGTCGCAAGAGCTGGAGCGTATCCAATTTCTTCACTTGCTCAGGCTGATCGCGAACGGTGGCAGCTTCTTCGATGGACTCCTCGCCAAGCTCCGGGCTCTCCGTTTTCTTAACGTGTGACAAAAAGCGCGGCACCGTATAAATCTGGAAGTCCTGTCCGGTCTCCGTCATCAATTCTTGCCGCAGTGCCGGCAATACGCCGATTTTCTTTCCTTCGACTTCAAGGACCCGATCCTCCTTCTGGTCGTCGCTCACAAAGACGATGGGGGATTTCTCGGCACTCGCGGAGTGCCCCCAAATTTCCTGACTAGCCGTTGAACGCTTCGCGCAAGCTGATCCGCTGCCCCTTCAGGCTGCAGACAATTCGCCACGCGTACACCGACGCGAACGGCGCCGACACCGAACGCCGCGTCCGGCCGCTCGCGCTCGCGTACTGGGGCGCGCGCTGGACGCTCGGCGCATGGTGCGAGCTGCGTGCTGATTTCCGCAACTTCGGACTGGAGAAGATGCGCGATCTCGAAGTGCTCGAGACGTATCCGGATCAGGAAGGCAGGCGGCTCGCGGATCTGCTGCGGCATCTGAACGCGAAGCCGAACAGATGAGAAGGATCGCGGTGACCCACCGCGATCCTGACGCCGATTCACCGCCAGCGATCTAGTCGACCGCCTTCACCATATCCTCGATCACCTTCTTCGCGTCGCCGAACACCATCATCGTCTTGTCCATGTAGAACAGGTCGTTGTCGAGCCCGGCGTAGCCCGCCGCCATCGAGCGCTTGTTGACGATCACGGTGCGCGCCTTGTACGCCTCGATGATCGGCATGCCCGCGATCGGCGACTTCGGATCGTTCTTCGCGGCCGGATTCACCACGTCGTTCGCGCCGAGCACGAGCACCACGTCGACCTGGCCGAACTCGCCGTTGATGTCCTCCATCTCGTACACCATGTCGTACGGCACTTCGGCCTCGGCGAGCAGCACGTTCATGTGACCCGGCATGCGGCCGGCCACCGGGTGAATGGCGTACTTCACCTCGATGCCCTTCTCGACCAGCTTGTCGGTCAGCTCCTTCAACGCATGCTGCGCGCGCGCCACGGCCAGCCCGTAGCCCGGCACGATCACGACCGTTTCCGCGTTGCCCATCATGAACGACGCGTCATCGGCCGAACCCGATTTCACCGGACGCTGCTCCGCCGCGCCGCCCGCGGCCGCGCCCGGCTCGTTGCCGAAGCCACCGAGGATCACGTTGAAGAACGAGCGGTTCATCGCGCGGCACATGATGTACGACAGGATCGCACCCGACGACCCCACCAGCGAGCCGGCGATGATCAGCATCGGATTGTTCAGCGAGAAGCCGATGCCCGCCGCCGCCCAGCCCGAGTACGAGTTCAGCATCGACACGACGACCGGCATGTCCGCTCCGCCGATCGGAATGATGATCAGCACGCCGAGCACGAACGCGATGATCGTCATGATGATGAACGGCAGCCACGACTGCGTGAGGAAGAAGAGGACGCCAAAGCCGAGCATCGCGAGCGCGAGCATCAGGTTGATCAGATGCTGGCCGCCGTAGACGACCGGCGCACCCTGAAACAACCGGAACCTGTACTTGCCCGACAGCTTGCCGAACGCGATCACCGAGCCGCTAAAAGTAATCGCGCCGACGAACGTGCCGATGAACAGTTCGATGCGGTTGCCGTACGGCAGGAAGCCCTCGATCGGCACGTCGGGATCGACGAGGCCGAACGCGGCCGGCTCCGACACCACCCCATACGCGATGCACACGGCCGCGAGACCGATCAGCGAGTGCATCGCCGCGACCAGTTCAGGCATCTTGGTCATCTCGACGCGCGCGGCGACGAACGCGCCGATCGCACCGCCGATCACGAGCCCGAACAGCAGCAGGCCGAGACCGAGACCGAGATTGGAGCCAAGTGCTTCGGCCTGCCGCGAGATCAGCGCGATGGTCGTCAGAATCGCGATCGCCATGCCGACCATGCCGAAGGTATTGCCGACGCGCGCGGTCTTCGGATTGGACAGCCCCTTGAGCGCCTGGATGAAGCAGACCGACGCGACCAGATACAGCAGCGTGACGACGTTCAGGCTCATTTACGTACCCTCCTTGCCGCCAGCCGGTAGTTTCCTGGGTTCTTTCTTCTTGAACATCTCGAGCATTCGCCGCGTGACGAGGAATCCGCCGAACACGTTGACGGCCGCGAGCGCGACCGCGATCGTGCCGAAGAACTTCCCGGCGCTGCCGACGGTGAGACCCGCCGCGAGCATCGCGCCGACGATCACGATCGCCGAGATCGCATTGGTCACGGCCATCAGCGGCGTATGCAGCGCGGGCGTGACGTTCCAGACCACGTGATAGCCGACGTAGATCGCCAGCACGAAGATGATCAGGTTGATCACCGTGTGATTGATGACTTCCATCTTCGGCTTCCCCCTATGCGTTGCGCGTGACCTGGCCGTCGCGAGCCAGCAGCGTGGCCGCGACGATGTCGTCCGCGAGATCGATGTTCAGCGTACCTTCCTTGGCGATAATCAGCTTCAGGAAGTCGAGCACGTTGCGCGCGTACAGCGACGACGCGTCAGCGGGCACCATCGCGGCGAGATTCGTATAGCCGACGATCTGCACGCCATAGCGCACCACCACCTGGTCCGCCTCGGTCAGCGGACAATTGCCGCCGCGCCGGCCGTCGACTTCGGGGCCGCGGCCGGCCGCGAGGTCGACGAGCACCGAGCCCGGTTTCATCGCCTGCACGGTTTCGACCGACAGCAGCGTCGGCGCGGGGCGGCCTGGAATCAATGCGGTCGAGATCACCACGTCGGCCTGCTTCGCGCGCTCGTGCACGAGCGCCGACTGGCGCGCGAGCCACGACGGCGGCATCGGCCGTGCATAGCCGCCCACGCCTTGCGCGGCCTCGCGCTCCTCGTCGGTCTCGTAGGGCACGTCGAGAAACTTCGCGCCGAGCGACTCGATCTGCTCCTTGACGGCCGGGCGCACGTCGGACGCCTCCAGCACGGCGCCGAGGCGCTTCGCGGTGGCGATCGCCTGCAGGCCAGCCACGCCCGCGCCGAGAATCAGCACGCGCGCGGCCTTCACGGTGCCGGCCGCGGTCATCAGCATCGGCATGAAGCGCGGATAGAGCGTCGCCGCGAGCAGCACCGCCTTGTAGCCGGCGATGTTCGCCTGCGACGACAGCACGTCGAGGCTTTGCGCGCGCGTGGTGCGAGGCGCGGCTTCGAGCGCGAACGCGGTGACGCCGGCCGCGGCGAGCTTGCCCGCGTTGTCGGCGTTGAACGGATCGAGCATGCCGACGAGCGTCGCGCCGAGCTTGAGCAGCGGCAGTTCGGAATCGGTGGGGGATTGGACTTTGAGGACGAGATCTGCGCCGAATGCAGTGGCGGCATCGACGATTTCCGCGCCCACGGCCGTATAGGCGTCATCGGGAAAGCTCGCGCCGGCGCCGGCGCCGCTCTGGAGCGTGACCCGGTGGCCTTGCGCCACGTACTTCCTGACCGTCTCGGGCGTCGCGGCAACGCGGGTTTCATGCGCGCGCGTCTCGGCTGGCACTCCGATGTGCATCGTTGTTCCTCCTCGACTTCCTGTTTGACGACAGATCTGCCGACGAGGCTCGCCGGCTTGCACATGCAACGGCTAACGCAGGCCCCACTTTAACCGGAAACCGCCACATCACAAATATCGGGGTCGATGCGAATGCGCGGCAGACCGCCAAACTGTTACGGATCGGTCGCGATTCCACCTCGAACATGCTGCAAACCGGCTGCCAGCGGTCACCAGGCAGCCGGCGCGCATAACCGGTAAAATGCGCACCCATGAAACCGGAAACCTGGCGGCCGCACGTGACCGTCGCGGCGATCGTCGAGCGTGACGGGCGCTTCCTGCTAGTCGAGGAACACACTGCCGCCGGCCTGCGCCTGAACCAGCCCGCCGGCCACCTCGAGGCGGGCGAAACGCTGCTGGAAGCGGTGGTCCGCGAAACGTTCGAGGAAACCGCGCATCCGTTCGCGCCCGAGGCGCTCGTCGGCATGTACATGACCCACTTCGAGCAGCCGGACCGCGCGGGCACCACGTACCTGCGCTTCACCTATTGCGGCGCGGGCGGCGAACCGGACCCGGCGAGTTCGCTCGATCCCGACATCGTCCGCACGCTGTGGATGAGCGCCGATGAGTTGCGCGCCTGCCCCGAGCGGCATCGCACGCCGCTCGTGATGCAGTGCATCGACGATTACCTGGCCGGCCGGCGTTTCCCGCTCGACGTCGTCCATACGCATTCGGTTGCGCCGAAGCAATAAGGCCGTCACGAGCGGCCCCATAGATCCATGCAGTCATGCAGCACCCAGTGAGTACCTTATGAGCAAGCGCAAAGTCGTAGTAGGCATGTCGGGCGGCGTCGATTCGTCGGTCACCGCGTGGCTGCTAAAGGAACAGGGCTACGACGTGGTCGGCCTGTTCATGAAGAACTGGGAAGACGACGACGACAGCGAATACTGCTCGACGCGCCAGGACTGGATCGACGTGGTGTCGGTGGCGGACCTGATCGGCATCGACGTCGAGGCGGTCAACTTCGCGGCCGAGTACAAGGACCGCGTGTTCGCCGAATTCCTGCGCGAATATTCGGCCGGCCGCACGCCGAATCCGGACGTGCTGTGCAACGCCGAGATCAAGTTCAAGGCCTTCCTCGATCACGCGATGTCGCTCGGCGCGGAAACGATCGCGACCGGCCACTACGCGCGCGTGCGCGAGAACGATGACCGCTTCGAGCTGCTGAAGGCGCTCGACCATACCAAGGACCAGTCGTACTTCCTGCACCGGCTGAACCAGGCGCAGCTGTCGAAAACACTGTTCCCGCTCGGCGAAATTCCCAAGACGAAAGTGCGCGAGATCGCCGCGCAGATCGGCCTGCCGAACGCGAAGAAGAAGGATTCGACCGGCATCTGCTTCATCGGCGAGCGGCCTTTCCGCGACTTCCTGAACCGCTATCTGCCGACCAGGCCGGGCCCGATGAAGACCACCGACGGCAAGATCGTCGGCGAGCACATCGGCCTCGCGTTCTACACGTTCGGCCAGCGCAAGGGCATCGGTCTCGGCGGCAGCAAGGACGGCAGCGGCGAGCCCTGGTTCGCCGCCGGCAAGGATATTCCGACGAATACGCTGTACGTCGCGCAGGGACACGACCATCCGTGGCTGCTGTGCCATACGCTGTCGGCGGGCAACACGAGCTGGGTCGCGGGCGAGCCGCCGGCCGACGGCTTCGCGTGCGGCGCGAAGACGCGCTACCGGCAGGCCGACGCGGCGTGCACGTTCAACGCCTCGGCGGGAGGCGGTTCGGGCCAAGGCCTCTTCGAACTGAGCTTCGGCGCCGCGCAATGGGCCGTCACGCCGGGCCAATCGGCGGTGCTGTATGACGGCGACGTGTGCCTCGGCGGCGGCGTCATCGAACGCGCGATGACCGGGCAACCGGCCGAGCTGCCGCAGGATCAGGCGCCGAAGCAAACCCGCGCGCAGCGTCGCAAGCAGGCGCACAAGCCAAAGCAGCCGCAAGGCCAGGCGCAGGACGAGCCGCAAACCCCGCGGCAACAAGCGGCTCTGCTCGGCGCGCGTTGAGCGATGCATAACGGCGGGCGCGGCGTGTCGTACCATTCCGGCAGGTTCGCGCCGTTCACCATGTTTCCCCCGCCTGGCGCATTCACACACACTTCACCTTCGCGTGCGACGCTTGGCTTCCATTCGCAGGCCTTATCTTCGGGCTTCGCCGGTCCGCGTCGCACCGTGACCCGCAACCGCCAGTTTTCCCTCGCGACCGATACCGCCCGCACCCCCGTGCGGACGATGCCGCCGCAATGATCTTCACTGCACTGGAGTCCCCATGTTTTCTCAACGCTATCTGGCCATGTGGTGCGCAATCGCCCTCACCGCGGTATGTGCCGCGCTCGCCGCGACGCATCACCTGTCATGGTTCTGGATCCTCGTGCCGGCCGCGCTCGTCGCGCTCGGCGTGTTCGACCTGAGCCAACAGCGCCATGCAATCCTGCGCAATTACCCGCTGTGGGGCCACCTGCGTTTCATTTTCGAATCCATCCGCCCGGAGATCCGTCAGTATTTCGTCGAAGACGATACCGACGAGAAGCCGTTCTCGCGCGCGCAACGCAGCATCGTCTATCAGCGCGCGAAGAACGACGTGGACAGCCGCCCGTACGGCACGCGGATCGACGTGAAGGCACTCGCGCACGAGTGGATCAGCCACTCGCTCGTGCCGACCACGCTCGATGGCCACGACTTTCGCGTCGTCGTCGGACCCGATCGCGCGCAGCCATATTCGATGTCGATCTTCAACGTATCGGCGATGAGCTTCGGCTCGCTGTCGGCCAACGCGATCATGGCGCTGAATCTCGGCGCGAAGAAAGGCAACTTCGCGCACGACACCGGCGAAGGCTCGATGTCGAAGTATCACCGCGAACATGGCGGCGACATCATCTGGGAAATCGGGTCCGGTTATTTTGGATGCCGTAACGACGACGGCACCTTCAACGCCGGGAAGTTCGCGAAGCAGGCCGCCGAACCGCAGGTGAAGATGATCGAGGTGAAGCTGTCGCAAGGCGCGAAGCCGGGTCACGGCGGCGTGCTGCCGGCCGCGAAGATCACACCCGAAATCGCCGAAACGCGTGGCGTGCCGATGGGCCGCGACTGCATCTCGCCGGCGACGCACTCCGAGTTCTCGACGCCGCGCGAGCTGCTCGAATTCGTCGAGCAGCTGCGCACGCTGTCGGGCGGCAAGCCGACCGGCTTCAAGCTGTGCATCGGGCATCCGTGGGAATTCTTCGGTATCGCGAAGGCGATGCTGGAAACGGGCATTCTGCCGGACTTCATCGTCGTGGACGGCGCGGAAGGCGGCACCGGCGCGGCACCGCTCGAATTCACCGATCACGTCGGCGTGCCGTTGCAGGAGGGGCTGCTGCTCGTGCACAACACGCTGGTCGGCATCGGTCTGCGGCAACGCATCCGCATCGGCGCGAGCGGCAAGATGATCACCGCGTTCGATATCGCGAAGACGCTCGCGATCGGCGCGGACTGGGTCAACGCGGCGCGCGGCTTCATGTTCGCGGTCGGCTGCATCCAGGCGCAGACCTGCCATACCGGCCGCTGCCCGACCGGCGTCGCGACCCAGGACCCGGTGCGCCAGCGCGCGCTGGTGGTGCCGGACAAGGCCGATCGCGTGTTCAACTTCCACCACAACACGCTGCACGCGTTGCAGGAAATCATCCAGGCCGCCGGGCTCCGGCATCCGGCTGAGTTGCGCGCGCATCACATCGTGCGGCGCGTGTCCTCGCATGAGGTGCGGCTGATGTCGGATCTGCTCAAATATCTCGAACCGAACGACCTGCTCAACGGCAACTATCGCTATACCCTGTTCGAGACGTACTGGCCGATCGCGCAAAGCGATTCGTTCTCGCCGAAGGCGGAGCTGGCGGCGAGCTGAACGTGCGCGCGGCCCTTGCCGCGTCGCCTGTCGCCCAAAAACCGCATCGCGGCCCGTCCGACCCCGCAAAACGGGCCGCCCCCCTTCCTTTCCGTTAAAATCTCCGGTTTAGCACTTCGCTCCACGGCCCCCTCGCGCGCTTAGGCGCACGCGGCATGGCCCCATGCCCGAAAGGCACTTCATGCTCACGTTTCAGCAAATCATCCTGACCTTGCAGTCCTACTGGGACAAGCAGGGCTGCGCGTTGCTCCAGCCGATCGACATGGAGGTCGGCGCGGGCACGTCCCACGTCCATACGTTCCTGCGCGCGATCGGCCCCGAGCCGTGGCGCGCCGCCTACGTGCAGCCGTCGCGCCGCCCGAAAGATGGCCGCTACGGCGAGAACCCGAACCGTCTGCAGCACTACTACCAGTATCAGGTGGTGCTCAAGCCCGCGCCGGAAAACATTCTCGACCTGTACCTCGGCTCGCTCGAAGCGCTCGGCTTCGACCTGAAGCAGAACGACGTGCGTTTCGTCGAGGACGACTGGGAAAACCCGACGCTCGGCGCATGGGGGCTGGGCTGGGAAGTGTGGCTGAACGGCATGGAAGTGACGCAGTTCACGTACTTCCAGCAGGTCGGCGGTCTCGACTGCAAGCCGGTGCTCGGCGAAATCACCTACGGTCTCGAGCGCCTCGCGATGTATCTGCAGAAGGTAGAGAACGTCTACGACCTCGTCTGGACCGAGTGGGAAGAACAAGGCCCGAACGGCCCCGAACTGCGCCGCCTGACCTACGGCGACGTGTATCACCAGAACGAGGTCGAGCAGTCCACCTACAACTTCGAGCACGCGAACGTCGATCTGCTGTTCACGTTCTTCAACAGCTACGAAGCGGAAGCGAAGCGCATGATCGATGCACAGATCGCGCTGCCCGCCTATGAGCTCGTGCTGAAGGCCGGCCACACGTTCAACCTGCTCGACGCGCGCGGCGCGATTTCGGTCACGGAACGCGCGGCATACATCGGCCGGATTCGCGCGCTGTCGCGTCTGGTCGCGCAGGCCTACTACGACTCGCGCGAAAAGCTCGGCTTCCCGATGCTCGGCAATCCGGTGCACGGTGTGCCCGGCCTCACCACCGACGAGCAGGAAGCCGCGATGCCCGCGTGGGCGCCGCCGCTGAAAGTCGAACGCAAGATCGACCAGGACTGACGAGAACTTCAACCAATGACTCAATCTCAACACGCTACCCTGCTCGTCGAGCTGCTGACCGAAGAACTGCCGCCGAAGGCGCTCGCCCGTCTCGGCGACGCCTTCGCCGAAGGTATTGCGCAGCGCCTCGCGGCGCGCGACCTGATCGAAGGCGAGCCGTCGTTCGAACGCTTTGCTACGCCGCGTCGTCTCGCGGTGACGATTCACAACGTGCGCGCGCTCGCGCCGGAAAAACACGTGCGCGAAAAAGTGCTGCCGGTTTCCGTCGCGCTCGATAAAGACGGCCGGCCCACCGCGCCGCTCGCGAAGAAACTCGCCGCGCTCGGCTTCCCCGACTTCACGGTGAACGACCTCGAACGCGCCCAGGACGGTAAAGCCGAAGCGTTCTTCCTGCGCTACGCGGCGCCGGGCGCGACGCTCGCCGACGGCCTGCAAGGCGCGCTCGACGAAACGCTCGCGAAGCTGCCGATCGCAAAGCCGATGACGTATCAGCGCCCGGACGGTTCGAGCGTGCAGTTCGTGCGCCCGGTGCATCGACTGACCACGCTGCACGGCGAAGAGGTCGTGCCGGTCAGCGTGCTCGGCATCGACGCCGACGACACCACGCTCGGCCACCGCTTCCTGTCCGAAGGCTTCGTGCAGATCCAGCATGCGCAGTCGTATGCCGAAACGCTCGAACACAGAGGCCGCGTGATCGCGAGCTTCGCGAAGCGCAAGGAAGCGATCCGCTCGCAACTGCTCGCGCAAGCCGGTGACGACAAGGTCGTGATGCCCGAAGCGCTGCTCGACGAAGTGACGTCGCTGGTCGAATGGCCGGTTGTCTATGAGTGCCGCTTCGAGGACGAATTCCTGCAAGTGCCGCAGGAATGCCTGATCCTGACGATGCAGACGAACCAGAAGTACTTCGCGCTGACCGATGCGAACGGCAAGCTGCGCTCGCGCTTCCTGATCGTGTCGAACATCGAGACGGCGACGCCGGTCGAGATCGTCGAAGGCAATGAGCGCGTGGTGCGACCGCGTCTCGCCGATGCGAAGTTCTTCTTCACGCAAGACAAGAAGAAGCCGCTCGCGGATCGCGTGCCACTGCTCGCGAACGTCGTTTATCACAACAAGCTCGGCTCGGCGCTGCAACGGGTGGAGCGGCTCGAAGGGCTGGCCGGCGCGATCGCCGCACTGACCGGCGCCAACGTCGCGCTCGCGACGCGCGCCGCGCGCCTCGCGAAAGCCGACCTGATCACCGACATGGTCGGCGAATTCCCCGAGCTGCAAGGCACGATGGGCACGTACTACGCGCGCCACGACGGCGAGCCGGAAGAAGTCGCGCTCGCATGCTCGGAACACTACCAGCCGCGCTTCTCGGGCGACGCACTGCCCACCACTGCGACCGGCACCGTCGTCGCGCTCGCCGACAAGCTCGAAACGCTGGTCGGCATCTGGGGCATCGGCCTGCAGCCCACCGGCGAGAAAGACCCGTTCGCGCTGCGCCGTCATGCGCTCGGCGTGCTGCGCATTCTGGTCGAGAAACAGTTGAACGTCGACTTCGTCGAGCTGCTGCGCATCGCTTATGCGCAATTCGCCGGCGTGCCGAACGTCGCCGATTCGACCGACGCGATCTACGAATTCAGCATGGACCGCCTGCGCGGCCTGCTGCGCGAACGCGGCTACGCGGCCGGCGAAATCGACGCGGTGCTCGCGCTGAACCCGACGCGGCTCGACGACCTCGTCGCGCGCCTCGACGCGGTGCGCGAGTTCGCGTCGCTCGCCGAAGCGGCGTCGCTCGCGGCGGCCAACAAGCGTATCTCGAACATCCTGAAGAAGTCGGAAGGCGTGACGAATGGCGGCGTGCAGCCCAGCTTGCTCACCGAGGCAGCGGAGAAGGCGCTCAACGCGCAGCTCGAACAGGTCACGCCGCGTGTGCAATCGCAACTGGCCGTGCGCGACTACACCGGCGCGCTGACGGCGCTGGCCGCGCTGCGCGAGCCGGTGGACACGTTCTTCAACGACGTGATGGTCAACGCCGAAGACCCCGCGTTGCGCGCGAACCGTCTGGCTCTGCTCGGCGCGCTGCATCAGCAGATGAACTGCGTCGCCGACATTTCCCGACTCGCCGCCTGAGCACCGCGCCATGCCGATCAAGAAAGTGGTGATCCTCGACCGCGACGGTGTGATCAACGTCGACTCCGACGCGTTCATCAAGTCGCCGGACGAATGGGTCCCGCTGCCCGGCTCGCTGGAAGCGATCGCACGCCTGAACCAGGCCGGCTATCGCGTCGCAATCGCGACGAACCAGTCGGGCATCGGCCGCGGTCTGTTCGACATGGATGCGTTGAACGCGATGCATCTGAAGATGCACCGGATGGCGGCAGCGGTCGGCGCGCGCATCGAAGCGGTGTTCTTCTGTCCGCACACGGCGGAAGATCAATGCGAATGCCGCAAGCCGAAGCCCGGCATGCTGAAGATGATCACCGAGCGATTCGAGGTCGATCCGGCGCATACGCCGACGGTCGGCGATTCTCTGCGCGATCTGCAGGCGGGCGCTGCGCTCGGTCACCCGGTGCATCTGGTGCTGACCGGCAAGGGCCGCAAGACCCTCGCCGCGGGCGGCTTGCCCGAAGGCACGATCGTGCACGACGACCTGCGCGCGTTCGCGCTCGACTTTCTCGCCGACGCTCAGGAATAAACGCGCGCACCGCGCTCCCACCCCCCACCGACCACGCCGATGCGCTTTATCCGTTCCCTGCTGCTGCTGATTTATTTCGTTGTGTTCACGGTGCCGTACGCGACCGCGTGCTTCATCGCGTTTCCGTTCCTGCGCGCGGAAAACCGCTACTGGATGGCGGCCGGCTGGTGTCGTCTGACGCTGTGGACGGTGCGCTACCTGAACGGCATCCGCTACCGCATCGAAGGTTTCGAGAATCTGCCCAACGGCCCGGCCGTGCTGCTGTCGAAGCATCAGTCGGCGTGGGAAACGCTCGCGTTTCCGGCGCTCATGCCGCGCCCGCTGTGCTACGTGTTCAAGCGCGAGCTCTTGTATGTGCCGTTCTTCGGCTGGGCGCTCGGCATGCTGAAGATGGTTCACATCAACCGCAAGGAAGGCAAATACGCGTTCAAATCGGTCACGAACCAGGGCAAGGCCCGCATGGCCGAAGGCGCATGGGTCATCATGTTTCCGGAAGGCACGCGCACGCCGACCGGCAAGCAGGGCAAGTACAAGACCGGCGGCGCGCGCTTCGCGATCGCGAGCGGTGCCCCCGTCGTGCCGATCGCGCACAACGCGGGCCGCGTGTGGCCGCGCAACTCGTTTCTTAAATATCCGGGTATAGTCACGGTGTCGATTGGCAAGCCGATCGACACGACGGGGCTCACGCCCGACGAAGTGAACACGCGCGTCGAACAGTGGATCGAAGCCGAAATGCGCCGCATCGATCCGACTGCCTACAGCGCGGCGGCTAACGATTCCGCCGCCGCGCCCATCTGACGCGCCACGCCCTCGAACTCCGAAGGCGTATTGCGCGAAGCGAAGCCGATGCAGAAGTCTCCTACGCCGCAGCCCGCCGCGGCGCTCGAAAACCGGCAGCTCGATCTCCCGCTCTTCGCCGAGCCGGGGTCGACGTCGTCGTCTCCTTCACCTTCCGCGCCGGGTTCATCTGGCTCAGCGCCGGCCCGGCCGCCCGTCGCGCCGCTCGCGCCGGACGGCAGCAAGCTGCGCAGTCTCGCCATCGGTTCACGCACGCTGCATTACGCGCTCAAGCGTTCCGCGCGCCGCTCGATCGGCTTTGCGATCGACAGCACCGGCCTCACGATCACCGCGCCGCGCTGGGTCACGCTCGCCGATATCGAAACCGCGATCACCGAAAAACAGCGTTGGATTTTTACGAAGCTGATCGAATGGCAAACGCGCGTCGAGCAGCGTGCATTACCGAAGATCGACTGGCAAGACGGCGCCGAAGTACCCTACCTCGGTCAGCCGGTGCGCGTGACGCTCGGCGCGCCGCAAGGCATGCTCGCGTTCAGCGCCGAGCACGGCGCGCTGCAATTGCCGCTGCCGTTGCAAGCCGACCCGCAGCAGATCAAGGATCGCGTGCAGGGCTGGCTGCAAGGAGAAGCGAAGCGGCTGTTCGGCGAGCGTCTGGCGATCTACGCGCAGAAGCTGGGCGTCAACTATCGCGCGTATGCCTTGTCTTCGGCGGCGACGCGCTGGGGCAGTTGTTCGAGCGACGGCAAAATCCGCCTGAACTGGCGGCTCATCCACTTTCCGCTGTCGATCATCGACTACGTCGTCGCGCACGAGCTGTCGCATCTGCGCGAGATGAATCACAGTCCGCGCTTCTGGCAGACGGTCGAATCGATTTTTCCGGAATTTCGCGAGGCGCGGCAGACACTGAAGTCTCATCCGCCGGAGCTGTTGCCGACGCTTTGAGGCCGGGTGCTATCTATGCGAGAGCGCTTTCGCGGACTGCAACAGATCGTCGAGCATCACGCCGCGCCTGTCCGGGCTCGTGTCGCGGCCGGTCATGAAACACAGCGCCGCAATCGGCAGTCCCGCACGGTCGCGAATCGGCGCTGCCATACAAAGCCTGAACGCATTCGAGAGTCCTTCGGTGCAGCAGTAGCCTCGTTCTTTTGCGGCCTGCACGTCGTTCAGGAATTCGTCGAATTCGATATTCACCCCGTTGTCGAGGATGAAATCTTCGGCCGGAATGAGCGCGCGAATCTCGTCGGCATTCAGGTGACCTAGCAGCAGACGTCCCGTGGCGGTCCACGGAATCGGCACTCTCACGCCGATGTCCGAACTGATGTTGAATGGCCGGGCACTGTTCTCGGATAACACGACCGTGTACTTGTTGCCTTCCAGCATGCACAGCTGCGTGGTCTCGTCGTACTTCCGTACCAATGCCAGAATGGATTGATGCGCGCGGCTAATCAGATCGTTGTGCGTTGCATAGTCGGACCCGTAGTAGTGCATCTCGCGCCCGAAGAACACGCTCCCGTCCGCGGCCGTCTCGAGCCAGCCCACTTCCGCGAGAATCGCGACCAGCTCGTAAATGCTCGAACGCGGCGCGCCGGTCGCCTCGATTAATTCGCGCATGGTCAGCGGGCGTTGGGCGACGTGCAATTGCCGGAACATCGCGATGACGCGATCCACGCCTCTCGCCCGAGACGATTCGGTTACAGCCATGCGTTCACTCCGTAAAGCGTTCATCCGACCGGTTGTCTTTCAAGCGACGTGAGTTTATCGTGCGGCAGACCCGCGAAAGCGACTTTCAGGCCACGACAGATCAATGGTCGAGGACTCTGTGCAGAAATTGCCGCGTGCGTTCGTTCGCGGGATTGACGAAGATCTGTTCCGGATCGCCCTGCTCGGCGATAACGCCCTTGTCCATGAAGACGACGCGGTCGGCGGTCTTGCGGGCAAAGCCCATTTCATGCGTGACGACGACCATCGTCATGCCGTCGCGCGCGAGCCCACGCATCACCTCGGTGACCTCGCCGACCAGCTCCGGATCCAGCGCGGACGTCGCCTCGTCGAAGAACATGATGCCGGGCTCGACCGCGAGCGCTCGCGCAATCGCCACGCGTTGCTGCTGACCGCCCGACAACTGGCTTGGATAGTGTGCCGCGCGGTCCGCGAGCCCGACGCGGTCGAGTGTCTCCATGGCGCGCTTGCGCGCGTCGTCCGGACTCATGCGGCGTGCCTTGATAAGCGCGAGCGTGACATTGCCGAGCGCGGTCTTGTGAGGAAACAGATTGAACTGCTGGAAGACCATGCCGACATGGCCACGAATCTCTCGCGCCCGGCGCGGATCATGCATGGGCACATCGTTGACCCAGACCTCGCCGGAATCGGTGGTCTCCAATCCCGCCATGATTCGCAAGACGGTGCTCTTACCCGAGCCGGACGCGCCAATGAGCACCAGCACCTCGCCCGAGCGAACCTCGAGATTGATTTCGTTCAACACCCGAGTCGAACCGAATGCTTTGCTGACGCCCGTCAGTGAAATGATGGGTCTGATTTGGCTTTGGTTACTCACGACAATCTCCTGCGGTCATGGTGGCGCACCCATTGCGAGAGCGGGAAGCACACGGCGAAGTAAATGAGGGCGACGAGTCCGTAGATTTCCACGGGCTTTCCGACCCGGTCGACGATGGCCTGGCCACCATGCATCAACTCGGACATTCCGATCATGCTGACGATCGACGTGTCCTTGATGAGCGACAGATACTGACCGACGAGAGGCGGCAACACGATCTTTCCCGTCTGAGGCAGCACGACGAACGAGAACGACTGAGCCCGCGTGAGGCCGAGGATCTGAGATACCTCCCATTGACCTTTGGGTACCGCCTCGATCCCTGAGCGGAAGATTTCGGCGATGTAGGCGCCCTGATAGACGCTCAAGCCGATGACGCCGGCTGCGAAGACGTCGATCGCGTAACCGAAGTACGACACGCCGAAATAGATGAACATCAGGGTGATGAGTACCGGCGTGCCGCGAAACAGCTCCGTATAGAGTCTGGCAATGCGGGCTGTGCCCCACGGTCCGAACGACCGCAAGACCGCGGCGAACAGGCCGATCAGCGTGCTGCCCACGATGGACGCAATGGAAAGCAACAGCGTCGTCACCAGACCCTGCAGCAGGATGGAGAAACTGGTTTTCAGCAATTCGACTGACATGATCCAACTCCAATCCGGGAATCAGGCCCGTTTCGTCCGGCGCATAAAGCCGGTCCGGAAACCGGTGCGCGCCGGCATGACGAGGGGAGGATGAAAGATCCGCGCTCCGAGCTGGCCCGCAAGCCAGGACAGTACGTTACTGAGCACGAGATACGCGACGAGCGTCACGCTGAACGTCTGAAGGTAGAGAAGCGTCCGCGAGTTGATCACGGTCGCAGTGCCGGTCAACTCCGGCAACGCAATGGCGGACAGCAGCGACGTACCGAGCAGCAACTGGATCAGATAGTTGACGATGGCCGGATAGACCGCGCGCGTCGCCTGCGGTAGCACGACCTCGACGAAGATCTGCGCGCGTTCGAGACCGAGAATGCCGGCGGCTTCGAGTTGGCCGCGCGGCACCGACTGTATGCCGGCGCGGAACACTTCCGATAGATAAGCACCGACGTTGACGCCGAGCGCAATGACGCCCGCCCAGTATGCGTCGAGCGAAATACCCGCCGACGGCAGACCGAAGAAAACGATGAAAATCTGCAGGAGAACAGGCGTGTTGCGGATGATTTCAACGTAGCCGCGAGCAATCAACCGAAATGGCGCGAGCGGAGAAACGCTGGCAAGCGCGGTCAACAAGCCGAGGACTAGCGCCAGTACGAATGCCAGCACGGTCACTTGCAACGTCAGCCAGCTCGCGCTCAAAAACTCGGGCACGTAGCCCCACAGAGTGAGCCACTCGTAACTCATCTCACCCTCCGCATCGTTCGGGTTTCAATAGATATCGGCATCTCCCGCTCCTCAAAACTGCGGATTGAGCGGGTAGCGCGGATCGGTGCCGAACCACTTGTTGTAGAGCTGCGCGTTGAGCTTCGACGCATTGACGTTGAAGAGGAACAGATTCAGGTAGTTGAGCCATTCCTGATCGCCGGCCTTCACACCGAACGCGTTGTATTCGAGCGGGACCAGCGCTTCGTTCGTGACGGCAAGTTCAGGATCGAGCTTGGCCTGATACGCGAGAAAGTTGTTGTCCTCGATCATCGCGTCGGCCTGCCCCTGCTTGACGGCAAGAATCGCGGCCTGCGAGCTGTCGTATTCCTGGATCTTGATCGGGATATTCAGCGAGCGCACTTCGTCGCCATTGGTCGAGCCCTTGACCGTCGCAATCGTGCGACCGCCCATGTCCTTGATCGACTGAACGCCACTATTTTTTCTGACCAGCAGTGCTTCGCTGGCAACCACGTAGGGGGTCGTGAATTCGATTACCTTCGCGCGCTCGAGATTACGCGTGAAGTTGCAGAACACGACATCCACTTTGCTGGTCTGCAGATTGGGAATCCGGTTCGCGCTCGTCGTATTCACGACCTCGAGCTTCACGCCCATCTGCTTCGCGAGTTCCTTCGCGAGGTCCACATCATAGCCGTCTGGTTGGCCATCCTTGTTATAGAACCCGAACGGCGCGAACGTCAGGCAGTCGCCGACGCGCAGCGTGCCTCGCTGCAGCACGGCCTGAAGCGTCGAGGGGGATGCCGCTGCGCTCTGCCCTGGCGTGGCAACCTTGGTGCAGCCGGTGATGGCGAGCAATCCAGCAATAGCGAACAGAAAGGCGGCTTGGGCGCCTCGTTTGGCAAGCTTCATGGCAGGGTCCTAAGCGGAGAAGAGTGGTCCGGAGCGGACGAATCGGCTTCAGCGCCTGTCTGCACGCTCAACGAATTGCCGGGTCACGCATCGATTGTCCGATATATCAGACTGCTATCTGACGAACCGGATTGATGCTGAGTGTTGGACACTAATATCAAACCGGCAACCGCACACAAACCCTTATTGCCCATACTTTTTTGTTCAAATAGATCCGATCGAATTCCACGATGCGCATCGAGTCCGCAGTGGGCCGGGCGGGCGGCGCGGCTTCGGGCTCAAGCTATACGGCAATCATTTACAATTGCCGCAGGTCGACGCATTTATCGACAAACTATCAAAGGAGTCCTCATGCGAATCTTGCATACCATGCTTCGAGTCGGTGATCTGGACGCATCGATCCGGTTCTACACCGAAGTTCTAGGAATGCGCCTGCTTCGAAAGAACGACTACCCGGACGGGAAGTTCACCCTCGCATTCGTCGGTTACGAGGACGAATCCGAAGGCGCGGCGATCGAACTGACGTACAACTGGGACACGAGCAAGTACGACCTCGGAACCGGCTACGGTCACATCGCCCTCGAAGTCGACGACGCCTATGCGGCATGCGAAGAAGTGAAGAAACGCGGCGGTGTCGTTACACGCGAAGCTGGGCCCATGAAACACGGCACGACTGTCATCGCCTTCGTCGCCGATCCGGACGGGTACAAGATCGAGCTGATACAGAAGAAGGGGCGAGTCGACTGAACGTCCGGTGGCGAGCACGAGTCGCGCTGTCAGCCAGAACGATGAAAACACAGCCCGGCTTCACGTTGCACCCGGCGAATTGACGCCGGGCGAATTCGCCCGGCAATCTTGCCTCGTGCCGACGCCATCAAAAAACGCCGACGACTGACGCTCGGCGTTGCCCGCAAGAAAATCAGGCAACTCAGACGCATCAACGACCGGCATCCGAGCGCGCCCGCCGAAATCCCTACGGCTCGGCGCACGCTCGCAGAAGACAGGGCGTCGGCTCGCGCAGGCAGGTTTGCTATCGTATGGCCTTCGCCGCGCACCGGACCGACCGGCTCGCCGTGCACTCTCCCCCTCTTCACCACACCGCCATGAGCACGACCACCGCCTTGCCCGCGCGCCGCGCCCCGGATAGCTTCGCGATCCTGTTGATGATCGGCCTGTGCGCAATCTGGGGGCTGCAGCAAGTCGCGATCAAGACCACCAATGCGGCGGTGCCGCCGGTCTTTCAGGCGGGGCTGCGCTCGACGATCGCGGCGCTGCTCGTGTGGGCATGGGCACGCTCGCGCGGCACGCCGCTCTTTCGCGATGACGGCACGCTCGGCGCGGGCCTGCTCGCGGGCGTGCTGTTCGCGGCCGAGTTCGTCTGCATCTTTCTCGGCCTGACGCTGACGAGCGCGTCGCGCATGGCGGTCTTTCTGTACACGGCGCCGTGTTTCACGGCACTCGGCCTGCACTGGTTCGTCGATGGCGAACGCATGCGGCGCATCCAGTGGCTCGGCATTGTCGTCGCGTTCGCGGGGATGGCGCTCGCGTTCGCGGACGGCTTCCTGCACACGGACGCGGGCACGGCTGCAAGCGCGGCCCACGGCTCGACGCTCGCGGGCGCGGCCGGCGATGCGCTCGGCGTGCTCGGCGGCGTCGCGTGGACCGCGACCACGGTGATCGTGCGCGGCTCGCGGCTCGCGCGGACGAGCGCGAGCAAGACGCTGTTCTATCAGCTGACTGTGTCGGCGGTGGTGCTGCTCGCGCTGGCGCTGGGGCTCGGCGAGGTGCGCGTGGAAAGCGTGACGCCGCTCGCGCTCGCGAGCCTCGCGTATCAAGCCGTGATCGTCGCGTTCGTCAGCTATCTGTTGTGGTTCTGGCTGTTGACGCGTTACATCGCGTCGAGGCTGTCGGTGTTTTCGTTTCTGACGCCGCTGTTCGGCGTCACCTTCGGCGTGCTGCTGCTCGGCGAGTCGTTCAGCGCGCGCTTTCTGATCGCCGCGCTGCTGGTGCTGACCGGCATCGCGCTCGTCAACGCGCCGGCGAAACGGTAAGCGGGCTCGACGGCGGCGCCCTGCCGCCGTCGAGCGTCGAGTCTATTCCGGCGCAGCGGCCGAGCGCACCGCCACCGCCTGCGCCACACTCACGTATTCGGCGACCGGCACGTCCTCCGCGCGGCGTTGCAGATCGAAGCCGAGCGCGTCGAAATCGACGGTGCCGCGCAGCGCGGCAAGCGTGTTGCGCAACATCTTGCGACGCTGCGAGAACGCCGCCGTCACCACCCGGCCGAGCACGCTTTCGTCGACCACCGGCAGTTCGTGCCGCTCGTACGGAATCATCCGCACGATCGCCGAATCCACCTTCGGTGGCGGCTGGAACGACTCGGGCGGCACGTCGAGCTGCTTGTCGATCACGTAGCGGTACTGCAGCATCACCGACAGGCGACTGAACGCCTTCGTGCCCGGCTCCGCCACCATCCGCTCGACCACCTCGTTCTGCAGCATGAAGTGCTGGTCGATCACGCGCTCCGCGAACGTCGCCAGATGAAACAGCAGCGGGCTCGAAATGTTGTACGGCAGATTGCCGACGATGCGCAGCGACGCCTTGTCGCCCGGCGCCGCGAGCGAGCCGAAGTCGAATTCGAGCGCGTCGCCCGCGTGCAGTTCGAGCAGGTTGCCGAACTTCGTCTTCAGACGGCCGATCAGATCGCGGTCGAGTTCGACCGCGTGCAGCGGCGTCTCGGGCGTCGCGAGCCGCTCGATCAGCGGCTCGGTCAGGGCGCCGAGGCCCGGCCCGATCTCGACCATGCGCTCGCCGCGCTGCGGCCGGATCACGTCGACGATCGAATCGATCACGCCCATGTCGACCAGGAAGTTCTGACCGAAACGCTTGCGCGCGAGATGGCCCTGGTGCCGGC
Source organism: Paraburkholderia sp. UCT31 (assembly GCF_014397655.1). Lineage (NCBI taxonomy): Bacteria > Pseudomonadati > Pseudomonadota > Betaproteobacteria > Burkholderiales > Burkholderiaceae > Paraburkholderia > Paraburkholderia sp. UCT31. The sequence continues at coordinate 38,619 of NZ_VZQP01000007.1, read as the reverse complement.
CTTGCTGTCTGCTGGTGGACATCGGAGAAACGCTAGAAAGAAAACTGCTTGAGAATGAAAGACGTCACGCTGGAAACACGACGCCACGCGGCGCGTCACGAGCACCGCGACCGCCCACGCTACCCGCGCCTCAGCCCGCGCGACGATGCTGCGCCATCGACACCGCCGTGTCGATCGCGGCCATCAGGCTACCCGCGTCGGCGCGGCCGGTGCCGGCCAGATCGAGCGCGGTGCCGTGATCGACCGACGTGCGGATGATCGGCAGGCCGAGCGTCACGTTGATCCCTTCGCCGAACGTCGCGAATTTCAGCACCGGCAGGCCCTGGTCGTGGAACATCGCGAGCACGCAGTCGGCTTCGTCGAGATAACGCGGCTGGAACAGCGTGTCGGCCGGATACGGACCGCGCGCGTCGACGCCCTCGCCGTTCACCTGCTGCAACGCCGGCGTGATCACGTCGATTTCCTCGCGGCCCAGATAGCCGTTTTCGCCAGCGTGCGGATTGAGCCCCGTCACGAGGATGCGCGGCGCGGGCAAGCCGAAGTGGTGACGCAGGTCGTGATCGATGATGCGCAGCGTCGCGACGAGGCTGTCGATCGTCAAACCCGCCGACACGTCCTTCAACGGCAGATGCGTGGTCGCAAGCGCGACGCGCAGCGGCCGCTTGCCGGTGCCCGCGAGCATCATCACGACGCGCGGCGTATGGGTGCGCTCGGCCAGATATTCGGTGTGGCCGGTAAACGGCACACCGGCGTCGTTGATCGTGCTTTTTTGCAGCGGCGCGGTGACGATCGCGTCGAACCTGCCGGCCACCGCGCCGTCGATCGCCGCATCGAGCAGATCGAGCACGTAGCGGCCGTTCGCGGCGTCGAGCTTGCCTGCCTGCGCTGGTGCGCCAAGCGAGTGATGTTCGAGCCGCACGCGCGGGCCTGGCGCGAGCAGCGCCGCCCAATCGACGCCGACCGCGCGCGCGCGCTCAGCGAGCAGTTGCGCATCACCGAGCACGGTGAACTGCGCGTGAGGCCAGTGCGCCGCCGCGCCGGCCAGCGCCTGCGCGGTCAGCTCGGGACCGACGCCGGCGGGCTCGCCGGTCGTGATCGCGATCTGCAGCGGGCGGTGGGTGGGCTGGGCAGCGCTCGTCATCGCATTGGCTCTGTTATTGCACGTTCGCCGTGGCCGGTTTCACTTCGACGTACGCGGTATCGCGCAGCTCGCGCAGCCAGTCGGCATACGCCTGTTCGGCCTTGCGCTGGCCGATGGCCTGACGCGCGAGATCCATCTGCTGCGCAATCGAGCCTTGCGCATCGCGGCGGCCGAGCACCTGAATCAGGTGGTAGCCGTATTCGCTGCGCACCGGCTCGCTGATCTGACCGTCCTGCAGCGAGTTCATTGCGCGCTCGAACTCGGGCACCGTCTCGCCCGGGCTGACCCAGCCGAGGTCACCGCCTTGCGACGACGAGCCGTCCTGCGAGTAGGTGCGCGCGAACTTCGCGAAGTCGCCGCCGGCGGCGATCTGGTTGCGGATGTCGAGCAGCTTCTGGCGTGCCTGCGGTTCGGACAGACCGTCGCCGACGCGCAGCAGAATATGGCGCACGTGCGTCTGTACGAGCTTCGGCGCGTCCGCGCTGGTGCCCTGGCCGGCACGGCGCTCGACCAGACGCACGATCTCGAAGCCGTCGTTGGTGCGGATCAGATCCGGATTGATCTCACCCGGACGCAGTGCCGACGCGGCCTTCACGAACTCGGGCGGCAGCTTCGACGGCGCGAGGAAGCCGAGATCGCCGCCGTTCTTCGACGCGTCCGGCGCCTGCGAATTGGCTTTCGCGAGCTTTTCGAAATCCGCGCCGCCCTTCGCTTCGGCGAGCAAACCCTCGGCCTTCTTCTGCGCCGCCTCGATGTCGGTCTCGGACGCGTTCAGCGGCGCCTTCACGAAAATGTGCTGGACGTGCAGGTCGTTCGTCTGGCCGGCGCCCGGGCCGCGCTGGCTGGCGATATAGTTCGCGACCTCGGCGTCCGTCACCGTGATCTTGCTGTCCACTTCCTTCTCGCGCAGACGCGACAGCGTCAGCTCCGTGCGCGCGTCGCTCGAGAAGGTGGTCCAGGGCACGCCTTGCGCCTCGATGCGCGCGCGGTACATGGCGAGCGACATGTTGTTCGCCTGCGCGAGACGCTCGAGCGTGCGCTGCACGGCCGCGTCGTCGATGGTGATGCCGTCTTCCTTGGCCTTCTGCAGCTGGATGCGCTCGAGCACCATCTGCGTGAGCACCTGCTGGCGCAACTGGTCCGTCGGCGGCACCGGAGCGTTCTGCTGGTTCAGCCGGTGCGCGATCAGACCGACCCGCTCGTCGAGCTCGCGCTGCGTGATGACACCGTTGTTGACCACTGCGGCGATGGTGTCCACCGTCTGGCCGCTATTGCCGCCCAATGCCTGCGCCTGTACCGACGCGACTGGAACGAAGGACGCCGCGGCGACGAGACCCGCCGCGAGTATTGCCAAGCGAAGCTGTTTCATGATTGCCACAGATACTCCAATGATGTCGGGCGCTCCGCCCGTCTTTTCGCAAGCCGTGAATGACCGGGCGAGCGTCATTCGTAGTTGGTGAACCGCGACTCCGGCGGTGGCGGTGGCGGCAACGGCATGTAGCCGGCCACACTGCTGCGGAACGCGGTCATCAGCCCGTTGTCGACGCTCGACAAGCCCTTGAACGTCAACTGCGCCAGAAACCGTGTGCTCGACTGATTCTGTCCCGACGAGTTCAGGCCGTTCGCGTAGCGCTGGATGCCGGCGCCGAGCGTCCAGCAGTCCGCGTCGTACTGCAGGCCGACCAGGCCGTCGACGATACGGTGGCCACCCAGGTCGTAGTTGAACCGGCCGACACCGTACATCCGGTGCGTCAGCGGCCATTGGCCCGAAATCAGCACCTGATTGATCGGCTGGTTGTCGAGCGTGGTATTGGCGCGGGTGTAGCGGTACGCGACGTTGATGACCTTGCCGCTCGCCGGACTGAACCCGAAGCCGACACTCGTCTTCGTGAGCTGGTTATTGTCCGCATTATATTGGAACGCCGTTTCCGAAGCGAAACCGGCGCCCAGCTTGATCGACGCGCCCGCGATCAGGTCCGAGTGCGTGGCCTGGGTACTGGTCTGGGTCGGCGTCAGCGTAACGCGCTGATCCCGGAAGTAATACTGCTGCGCGATCACGAAGCGCGCGCGCTCGTCGCCGGTGGACGGGTTGATGAAGCGCGTGGTGAGTCCGGCGGTCAGGCGGTTCGCGTCGGCGATCCGGTCGTTACCGACGAACGTATTCGGCGTGAAGATTTCCGCGAGACCGAAGTCGGATTCGGCGGTGTCGAACAGCGGCGCGTTGTTCTGGTTGCGGTACGGCGTGTACACGTAGTACAGGCGCGGCTCCAGCGTCTGGATATAGTCCGCGCCGAAAATGCGCACCGAGCGCTCGAACGTCAGTCCCGTGTCGAACGTGAAGGTCGGAATCGACTCGGTGAAATTCTTCTGCGCCCCCGGCACGTTCGCCAGATCGGTGCCGATGTTGTTCAGGTTGTACGACGCAAAGTGCCACTGCACCTTCGGCGTGACGAAGTAGCCCGGCCCCACCACCGAATACGACAGGTACGGGTTGAACACTACCCGCTGGCCTTCGCTCAGATCCGCGGTGGTGATGCGGAAGTTCGTGTAGTCGGCTTCGGCGCCGAAATCGAAGCCGCCGATGTTGTACTTCGCGTACTTGACGTTCAACTGCGGCTGGCGGCCGTACGGCGCGACCGACGGCTCCAGCGTCTGCCAGTGCTGCTCGCGCGCGAGCACGGACCACGGTCCGTTGTTGTAGGTCAACCCGGCTTCCTGCTGATACAGGAGCTGGGTGCCGTTCATGAACTGGTTGACCGACGACGACAGGTCTTCCGGATACGTGTTGTCCGAAACCTTGTTGTAATAGATGTAGCCGCCGAAGCCGTTACCGAAATTCTGGTTGTGCTGGATGTACAGCGCGTAGCGGTTGGTCTTCGTCAGGCGATCGTCGGGCAGAAATTCACCGGTGATCGACCCGGAATACGTCGGCGACAGATAGCGGAACGTGCTCTGCAACTGCACACCGCGCTTCGAGATCAGACGCGGCGTGACCGTCAGATCGCGATTCGGCGCGATGTTGAAGTAATACGGCACCGACAGCTCGAAACCGTTCGTCGAGCTCAGCGAGAACGTGGGCGGCAACAGGCCGCTGCGCCGATCGCCCGACAGCGGGAACGACAGCCACGGCGACGCGAACACCGGCACGCCCTGGAAGAACAGCACGCTGTTGTAGGCGACGCCTTCGTCCGCGCCGGTGTCGAAATCGAACTCGCTGCCCTTGATGTACCAGGCCGGATTGTCCGTGCACGCGCAGGCCGTGTAGGTGCCCTTCGTGAACACGGAGCGCTCCGCGTCGAGCAGGTCGACGCGCTGCGCGCTGCCCGAGCCGCCCGTCAGCGTGAAGTGGTACTTCGGCGCGGTCATGAAGCCTTCGGTCGAATCGACGCGCAGATGCGCTTCGGGTCCGATGAAGGTATTGCCGGTATTGATCACGTGGACATTGCCGTACGCATCGGCCATGTCCGTGTCCTGATCGTAGTGCAGGGCGTCGGCCTTGATCACGGACGTGTTGTGCCGCACTTCCGCCGAGCCCTTGGCGGCCAGATCCTGGTCGATCGTGCCGCTCGCGTGGTCGCCGAGCACGAAGGTGGCCGGCCGCTGGCCCGTTTGCAACGGATGATCCTCGAGCTGCGGCGCAAGCTGCATGCCCCACGGCGGGTAGACCGCCTGCGGTTGCGCAGCTTCCCCCACCAGCTGGGCGTGCGCAAGCGCGGGCATCAGACCCGGAACGGCGATCAGCGCCGCGACGAGCCGCCTTTTGCGCGGCACTGCTGCACAGGAAGGAGTGGTATCGGAAAGCTGTCTGGGCGGCATGTATCGTTTGGCGAGTCGACCCCTGCGCAAGCTTTCGTCGTCACGATCCACCGCCTGCACACCGCGACCGTTAGAGTCGGCTGCACGTCTGGATTCCAAATTTGCCGAGTGATAAGGCGGGCGGTGAAACGGAGCACGCGAAAGCTGGCGTGTGAGTCGCGTCAAAAAAGTCGTGGGGTATTATATGGCAAGACGTTGTCCCCAAGAATTTGCCGCCGCTTTTCATGACGCTGCCTTCCACCCAAGATTTCACCGACACCCGTCTCTCCCTGCTCAAGGCCTGGCTGCAAGGCCACGCGGCGCGCCATGCGCTCGAGCCCGACACCCTCGTTCCGGCCTCGTCCGACGCCAGTTTCCGCCGTTATTTCCGGCTCGCCGGTAAGGCGGCGCAAGGCAACGGCGCGGCCACGCTGATCGCCGTCGACGCGCCGCCGCCCGAAAAATGCCGCGAATTCGCACAGATCGCGCAATTGCTCGCCGCCGCCGGCGTGCACGTGCCGCGCGTGCTCGAGGTCGACTTCGACGCGGGCTTCATGCTCGTCACCGATCTCGGCACCGCGTCGTATCTGGGTGCGCTGACCGACGCGCAGGCCGCGGGCGACACGCGCGCGGCTCGCGCGCTGATGCGCGACGCGCTCGACGCGCTGATCCGCTGGCAGCTCAGCTCGCGCGAAGACGTGCTGCCGCCGTTCGACGAAGCGTTCCTGCACCGCGAGATGGAGCTGATGCCCGAGTGGTTCATCGGCCGGCACCTTGGCCGCGAGGTCGATGCCGCCACGCGCGCGCTGCTCGATCGCATGTTCGCGCTGCTGATCGCGAGCGCGCGCGCGCAGCCGCAAAGCTTCATGCTGCGCGATTTCATGCCGCGCAATCTGATGATCGCCGAGCCGAACCCAGGCGTGCTCGACTTCCAGGACGCGGTGTACGGGCCGATCACGTACGACGTCGTGTCGCTGCTGCGCGACGCGTTCCTCAGCTGGGACGAGGAGTTCGAGCTCGACTGCTTCGCGTACTACTGGGAGCGCGCCAAAAAAGCCGGCCTGCCGGTCGATGCCGATTTCGGCGAGTTCTACCGCCAGCTCGAATGGATGGGGCTGCAGCGGCACATCAAGGTGCTCGGCCTGTTCTGCCGCATCAACTACCGCGACGGCAAGGCGCATTACATGAACGACCTGCCGCGCTTCATCGGCTATGCACGCAAGGTGGCGGAGCGTTACGCGCCGCTGCGCGGGTTCGCGAAACTGCTCGACGACCTCGACGGCCGCGCGCAGGAAATCGGCTACACCTTCTGACCGATGACGATGTCCGTAAAGAAAGCGATGATTTTCGCCGCGGGCCGCGGCGAGCGCATGCGTCCGTTGACCGACGCGTGCCCGAAGCCCTTGCTCGAAGTGGGCGGCAAGCCGCTGATCGTATGGCAGATCGAACGGCTCGCGCGGGCCGGCATCCGTAGCATCGTGATCAATCATGCGTGGCTCGGCGCGCAGCTCGAAGCCGCGCTCGGCGACGGTTCGCGCTGGCAGGTCGAGCTGCGCTACTCGCCCGAGCACGAGGCGCTGGAGACCGCGGGCGGCATCGCGCAGGCGCTGCCGCTACTGACCGACGACGGCGCGGATCAGTTGTTCGTCGCGGTGGCCGGCGACGTGTACACCGAGTACGACTACGCCGCGCTGCACGCGCACGCCGGCCGGCTGAAGGCGCTGCCCGAGCCCGGCATGCATCTGGTGATGGTGCCGAATCCGGGATTTCACCCAAACGGCGACTTTGGTCTCGTCGATGGCGTGCTGTCGCTCGACGCGCAGCCGCGCCTCACGTTCGGCAGTTTCGGTCTGTACGACACGCGCATGTTCCGCGATCTGCCGCGCGGCACGCGGCGCGCGCTGAGCCCGTATTACCGCGCGACCATCGCGCGTGGGCTCGCGAGCGGCGAGCTGTACGAAGGCTCGTGGGAGAACATCGGCACCCAGGCGCAGCTGGAAGCGCTCGATCGGCTGCTGCGCGCGCGCTGAGCTTTACTTCGCCGGGCTCTCACCTGCCCCGACTGCTTCCGCTCTTTCCACCGCATCCGTGGTGTGCGCGGCGCGCTGCTGCAGCGCCCACATCTGCGCGAACAAACCGTTCGCGCGCAACAGCTCCGCGTGCGTGCCGCGCTCGACGATGCGCCCTTTGTCCATCACGATGATCTGCTGTGCGTGCACGACCGTCGACAGCCGGTGCGCGATGATCAGCGTCGTGCGTTCGCGCGCGATCAGGTCGAGCTCATGCTGGATCGCGCGCTCGGAGCGTGAATCGAGCGCGGACGTCGCTTCGTCGAACAACAGGATCGGCGGATTCTTGAGTATGGTCCGCGCGATCGCGACGCGCTGCTTTTCGCCGCCGGACAGCTTGAGCCCGCGCTCGCCGACCGGCGTGCCGTAGCCCTTCGGCAGACTCTCGATGAACTCGTGGATATGCGCGGCGCGCGCCGCCGCGATCACTTCGTCGCGCGTCGCCGACGGCCGACCGTACGCGATGTTGTAGTAGATCGAGTCGTTGAACAGCACCGTGTCCTGCGGCACGATGCCGATCGACGCGCGCAGCGAATCCTGCGTGACGTCGCGAATATCCTGCCCGTCGATGCGGATCGCGCCGCCCGTCGTGCGGTCGAGATCGTAGAAGCGGAACAGCAGCCGCGCGAGCGTCGACTTGCCCGAGCCGCTGTGGCCGACCACCGCCGTCGTCGTGCCGGCCGCGATCGTGAAGCTCACGCCGTGCAGAATCTGCCGCGAAGGCTCGTACGCGAAGCTCACGTCGTCGAAGCGCACCTGCGCGCCGCTCACTTGCAAAGCCACCGCATTGGGCGCGTCGGGCACTTCCCGCGGTGCGCCGAGCAGCGAGAACATGCGGTCCATGTCGGTCAGGCTCTGCTTCAGCTCGCGATAGACCACGCCGAGAAAATTCAACGGAATATACAGCTGCAGCATGAACGTGTTGATCAGCACCAGGTCGCCGAGCGTCAGACGCCCGGCCATCACGCCCTGGGTCGCGCGCCACAGGATGAACACGAGCCCCGTGCCGATGATCGCCTGCTGCCCGAAGTTCAGCGCCGACAGCGAACGCTGCGACTTGATCGCCGCCGCGCGATAGCGCTTCAGGTTCTCGTCGTAGCGGCTCGCTTCCCACTCCTCGTTGCCGAAGTACTTGACGGTCTCGTAGTTGAGCAGCGAGTCGATCGCGCGCGAATTCGCCTTCGAATCGAGCTCGTTCATCGTGCGGCGAAAGTGCGTGCGCCACTCGGTGACCTTCACCGTGAACGCGATGTACACCGCGAGCGCGACGAACGTGACGATCGCGTAATAGGCCTCGTATTTGACGACGAAAAAGCCGAGCACGAGACCGACTTCGACGAGCGTCGGCAGGATGCTGTACAGCGAATAGGAAATCAGCTGCGTGATGCCGCGCGTGCCGCGTTCGATATCGCGCGACATGCCGCCCGTCTGCCGCTCCAGATGAAAGCGCAGCGACAGTCCGTGCAGATGGCGGAATACTTTCAGCGCGAGTTGGCGCACCGCGCTTTCCGTGACTTTCGAAAACAGGATTTCGCGCAGCTCGGTGAAAAACGACGTGGACAGCCGCGCCACCGCATACGCGACCACCAGCAGGCCGACGCCGCCGAGCAGCACGATGCCGGGCGCGTCCTGCGCGCGGCCGAGCGCGGTCAGATGCCGGACCGACGCGAGACTGTCGACGATGCGCTTCATCACGATCGGCACGCCGAGGTTCGCGACCTTCGCGCCGATCAGGCAACTGAGCGCGAAGCTGACTCGCCATTTGTAGGTGGCAAGGTATGGCAGCAGCGACAGGATCGTTTGCCAGTCGTTGCGGGGTGCGGTGGAAATCGGCGAGGGTTCGGACGAAGGAGCGCGGCGCATAAATCGTGGGGAGAGTGTGGAGCTGCCGGAGTTCGCAGCGGCGCGCGGCTCGCGCGCTTCGCTGGGTGCTTTCCCGTACAATTCCTGATCTTTCCATTGTCGCAGAAGCCGACTGGCGGCGCTTTGCATGGCCTAGGTCGAACTGGCCCAGCCATTGCGTCAATGCGCGTCAATACACTCGAACACGTTTCCCAAGGATGTCCCGATGACCGATCTTCTTCAGCTTCCGTCCAAGCCGTGCGCGCTGCGCGTCATGCCGCAGCCATCGGACGCGAACATTCACGGCGACGTGTTCGGCGGCTGGATCATGGCGCAGGTCGACATCGCCGGCTCGATTCCGGCAAGCCGTCGCGCGAATGGGCGGGTCGCGACGATCGCGGTTAATTCTTTCCTGTTCAAGCAACCGGTGTTCGTCGGCGATCTGCTGAGCTTTTACGCGGATATCGTGAAGACCGGCAATACGTCGGTGACAGTGTCGGTCGAGGTCTACGCGCAGCGGTTGAGGCTCTCGCAGGAAGTCGTCAAGGTCACGGAAGCGATCCTCACCTACGTCGCCACCGACAGCGACCGCCGTCCGCGCGCGCTGCCCGCGCTGGACTGAGCCGGCGAGGATGCTTAAGCTAGCGATTCCACGCGTCACGCGCCGCGCCACCCGCTAGCCGTTCCAGCCGATCAGCGCACGAGGCCCGGGGCGCCCCCATAGTCGCTCTTCTCATGGAAACGAGATGAAACTGATCGGAATGCTCGACTCGCCCTACGTGCGGCGCGTCGCCATCTGCATGAAGCTGCTCGCGCTCGACTTCGAACACGAGTCGATTTCGGTATTCCGCACCTACGACCAGTTCGCGAAGATCAACCCGGTCGTCAAGGCGCCGACGCTCGTCGCCGACAACGGCGCGATCCTGATGGACTCGACGGTGATCCTGCAGTATCTGGCAACGCTCGCCGGCCCCACCCCGCTGTTCCCGACGCAGGCCGACGCGGCGTTGCGCGCCGCGCGTCTGACGGGTCTCGCGCTCGCCGCGTGCGAAAAGAGCGTGCAGATCGTCTACGAGCGCAATCTGCGGCCTCAGGAGAAGCAGCATGAACCGTGGGTCGAGCGCGTGCGCGCGCAACTGCTCGCCGCCTATGCCGAACTCGAACGCGAGTTGGGCGAAGGGCCGCTGCCCGACACGCAGCGGCAGTTCAGCGCGGCGGACGTGGCCGTCGCCGTAGCCTGGCAGTTCACGCACATGATGCTGCCGGAGGCGGTCAGCAAGGCCGATCATCCGCGGCTCGAGAAGTTTTCCGCGGTCGCGGAAAGCCTGCCGGTGTTCAAGGACACGCCGGCTCAGTGACCGGCGTTGGACGCGGCACGCGGCGACACGCGGCGACACCCGTCGCCGCGTCACGCTCCCCTCACGCCGGCTCCAGCTCCGGCACCAACCCGCCGTGCAGCAGTTCGGAAATCGCTTCCGTCGATAGCGGCTTCGCGAAATAGAAGCCCTGCATTTCGTCGCACGCGCGTTCCTTCAGGAAGGCGAGTTGCGCTGACGTTTCCACGCCCTCGGCGATCACCTGCAACTTCAGCGAATGGGCGAGCGCGATGATCGCCGACGTGATCGTCTCATCGTCGCCCGATACGCCGATATCCGACACGAACGAGCGGTCGATCTTCAAGCGGTCCACCGGGAAGCGCTTCAGATAGCTGAGGCTCGAATAGCCGGTGCCGAAGTCGTCGATCGCGAGACCGATGCCGAGCGCGTGCAGTTCGTTGAGCATCGACACTGCTTCTTCCGCGTTGCGCATGATCGTGCTTTCGGTCAGCTCGAGTTCGAGGTACTTCGGTTCGAGTCCGGTCTCGTCGAGCACCTGCATCACGAGCTTCGCGATGTCACGCTGCTGGAACACCCGCGCCGACAGATTCACCGACACGCGCGCCGGCGGCAAGCCCTGATCCTGCCACGCCTTGTTCTGCCGGCACGCCTCGCGCAGCACCCACTCCGACAGCGGCCCGATCAGCCCGCTTTCCTCGGCGAGCGGAATGAACGACGACGGCAGCACGAGCCCGACCTCGGGATCGTGCCAGCGCACCAGCGCCTCGATGCCGACGATCTGTCCGCTGCCGATATCGACCTGCGGCTGATAGTGCAGCAGGAACTCGTTGTCGCGCAGCGCGCGGCGCAGGCGTCGTTCGAGATTCAGGCGCGCGCCCGCGCTCGCGTTCATCTCCGGCTGATAGAACTGGAACGTGTTGCGCCCCATGTCCTTCGCGCGATACATCGCGACGTCGGCCTTCTTCATCAGCGTTTCGGCATCCTCGCCGTCCTGCGGGAACAGGCTCGCGCCCATGCTGCAGCCGACGTACAGCTCGGTGCCGTCGAGCCACACCGGCTCGGCGATCGACGCGCGCACGCGCTCCATCCACGTGATCAGCGATTGCTCGTCGACGGTGTCGGTCATCACGATCACGAACTCGTCGCCGCCGTGGCGCGCAACCGTGTCGCTGGTGCGCGAGCAGCGCGCGAGCCGTTCGGCGACCACCCCGAGCAGCCGGTCGCCGACGCTATGGCCGAGGCTGTCGTTGACGTTCTTGAAGCCGTCGAGATCGAGGAACACGACCGCGACGCCCGAATGATGCCGCTGCGCGACGACGAGCGCATGTTCGAGCCGGTCGCGCAGCAGGTTGCGGTTCGGCAGCCGCGTAAGGCCGTCGTAGTTGGCCTGGTATTCGAGCTGCTCCTGATAGCGGATCAGCTCGGTCACGTCGTTGATGACGCCGATATGATGGGTGATCACGCCTTCCGCGTTCGGCACCGGCGCGATGAACAGCTGATTCCAGAACAGCGCGCCGTCCTTGCGATAGTTGCGCACCACCGCGCTGACCTCGCGATTCGCCGCGAGCGCCGCGCGGATCAACCCGACGCCTTCCTGGTCACGGTCGTCGCGTTGCAGCACGCGGCAGTCGTGGCCGATCACCTCGGCGGGATCGTAGCCGGTGATGCGCATGAACGCCGGATTCACGTATTCGATCAGATTGCCCGACGGCGACGGCGCGGTGATCAGGATCGCGTTGACGCTCGCGTCGAGCGCCCGGCTTTGCAGACGCAGCGCGAGATCGGCGCGCTTGCGCTCGGTGATGTCGGTGTACGAGCCGAGCACGCCGATCACCTGACCGCCGCCGTCGGTGAAGGGCAGCTTGCTCGTGACCGTCGTGCGGTGCACGCCGTCGATCACGAAGTCGACCTCGAAGTTCATCTTGGGCACGCCGGTGCTCACGACTTCGCGATCGTGCTCGCTCAACAGGTCGGCGAACGCGCGCCACGCCAGGTCGGCGTCGCTCTTGCCGACCACCTGCTCGGGATACGCGAGCCCCGCGTCGCGCGCGAACGCCATGTTGCAGCCGAGATAGCGCGAGTTCAGGTCCTTCCAGAAGATGCGCTGCGGAATGTTGTCGATCACCGCTTCGAGCATCTGATTCGAGCGCTGCGCTTCGGCTTCGGCGTTGATCTGGTCGGTCACGTCGTCCGCCAGCACGAACGAGGCGTCGCGGCCCATGAAGTTCAGTGCGTGATAGGACACGTTGACGCTGAGGATCGAGCCGTCCTTGCGCCGATGCCGCCAGATGCCCGCCATCGTGTGGCTCTGGCGGAGGTCGGCGCTACGCTGCAGGTGCGTCTCCAGGCGGCCGATTTCCGAGTTCGGGCGGATCGCGCGGATCGTCATGCCGAGAAACTCGTCTTCCGTGTAGCCGTATTGCTGGATCGCGGCCTTGTTGACGGCGAGAAAGCACAGCGTGTCGCGATCGAAGATGTACATCGGCACGGTGTGATCGTCGAACAGGCTGCGAAAACGCTCGTCGTTGCGCACCAGCGCGCGGGCGCTGCGCAGTTTTTCGCGAGCGCTGTTCTCGCGCACGCCGAACGTGAGGAACAGCAGCACGCTGCCGGTGAGCATCGTCACGAGCAGCACGAACATCGCGCGCTCGCTGTCGCTCGCCGATGCCGCGAGCGAGGTCTGCAACGAGCGGTTTTCCTCGCTGCGCAACGTGGCGAGCGCGGCTTCGACACGCTCTGGCGCGGGGGCAAGATGCGAGTTCGACGGCGCAGGGTCGAGGGATGCCTCGAATGGCGCGTCGAGGGGGGCCGCGCCTGGCGCTTCGGTCGATGCCGCGTGCGCCGCCCCCGACGCCGCGCTTGCCGCTCCGGGCAGGTCACTCGCCTGGTTGCGCAGCGTGTCCTCGAGATCGTGCTGCAACGCGTGCCGCGCCGCGCTCAGGCTGGCGAGCGCCCCCAACATGTACGGCTCGCTCGCGAGCTCGTCGCGCAGTGATTGCTCGCGGCTCGCGAGTGTGTTCGTCATCGAAGCGGCCGCGGCGGGCGGCACCGGCTTGCCCGATTCTTTCAGGCGGTGCAGAGCGGCGAGCGCGTTATCGAGCGCGGCGTGATACGCATCGAGGTTCTGGCGCACGCTGGTCGAGCGCGCGAGGCGCGCATCGGCGTCGCGCTGCCCGCGAATCTGCGTGTACGCGACGAACGCGTTTGCACCGACCGCGACGACCACGACCGCAATATTGATCAGCAGTCGCTTCGATAGAAAAGGATTCATGGGTTCCGAACGTCAATCGTTCCGAGGGCGGGAGAGCGCGCTCGCTGCCGGTGCGTCGGGCCGCACCGATGCAAGTCTTTTACGCGCCATCCTTTGGATATCGGCAGCGATCGGAAGCGGGTTGAGGGTCGGCGTGAAAAAAATCTGATGATTGGGGGGAACGCTGCGAGTTGGTGGGGGCGCCTGGCTGGGAGCGGCTGGCTGGGAGCGGCTGGCCGGCCGCGCCTAGCCGGCCGCACCTAGCCGGCCGCTCCAAATTCCTTCATCGCCGGGACGAAATCGTGGCTCGCCTCGGGCTTGCGCGACAGCTTCGCGAGCACATAGCGCTTGAAAGGTTCGAGCTCGGCCCAGCGCGCGACGCTCGGCGCGGCGAGACCGGCCAGCCCCGCCTGATGCGCGACACCGTCGGGCACGCTGTCGGTTTGACGCCAGGCCGGCGACTCCTCCGGCGTAAACCACTCCGGTTCGACGTTCGCGTGCGTGCGCAGCATCTCGAACAGCGCGTGATCGAAATTCGGTTCGATCTGCGTGTCGTCTTCGACCGGGAAACGCGCGAGCAGCTTGCGATCTTCGAGCGGCAATTGCTGCCACTGCGCGAGCGTGATGCGCAGCCCGAAACGGTCGAGATTGAAGCGCACCGACATCGGGATATAAGTGAAATTCTCCGAAGACGCGACTTCGAAGTCGAACAGAAGCGGTGCTTCGTTGAGTCCCATGTCAGTGCTCCTTGTCGGTGGCGGACAGCGTGCGGGCGTCGCTTGAGGTATTTTAGAACCTTATTCGCGCGACGGCGCCCCGCGCGGCGGCCGCCGCGAAGCATACGGCGAGGCCGGCGCACCCTTTGACGCGCGGCATGATACAGGAGTGAAGCAGCTTGAACGGACAGCAAAACGGGCGCCAAACCGGACGGGCGAACGGCCAGCCCCACGCCCTCGACAGCGACGAACAACCCGGCGCGGTGCAACTCGAAGTGCGCCGCCATCGCGGCGCGGCGGTTGAAACCGCCACCGATCACGTCGGCCAGGAGTGGCCGGTCGCGCTCGTGTTCAACGGCATCTCGCACGCGGTGATGATGTGCACGCCGCGCGATCTCGAAGCGTTCGCGGTCGGCTTCGCGATTTCGGAGGGGATCGTCGAGCGCGGCAGCGACATTCAGGACATCGAGGTCGAATTGCACGGGCACGGCGAGCTGCCGCATGCCGAGGTGCAATTGCAGGTCGTGCAGCAGGCGTTCACCGGTTTGAAGGAAAAGCGCCGCGCGCTCGCCGGGCGCACCGGCTGCGGCGTGTGCGGCATCGAAAGCATCGATCTGCTGGATCTGAAACCGCAGCGTGTACCCGACACTGGCTTCTTGCAGCGGCTCGCGCCCGATGCGATCGCACGCGCCGCGCGCGCGCTGCCCGAGCACCAGGCGCTCACTCGTTTGACGGGCGGCCTCCACGCGGCCGCCTGGTGTGATGCGCAAGGCGCGATCCACTATGCGTTCGAGGACGTCGGCCGCCACAACGCGCTCGACAAGCTGATCGGCCAGCTCGTGCTCGACCGCGCCGATACGCGCGACGGTTTCGTGTTTCTGTCGAGCCGCGCGAGCTACGAGCTGGTGCGCAAGGCCGCGCGCGTCGACGTGCCGATGGTCGCGACGATCTCGGCGCCGTCGTCGCTCGCGATTGCGATCGCGCGTGAGGCGGGCGTGCGGCTCGTGAGCTTCTGCCGCGAAGGCAGCTACGTCGATTACGACACGTGGCAGCAGCAAGCTTGAGCGATTGAAGCGGCGCAGCGACGATTCACGGCTAACCCACCCGAAGCCCACCTGCGTCGCCCCCCTCAGTCGAACCGCCGGAAATCCGGCTTGCGCTTCTCGAAGAACGCCTTGAACGCCTCGCGCGCTTCGGGCGCAAGCAGCATCTTGCCGAAATGCACGGCTTCCTCGGTCATCTGCGTCTGCAGTTCCTGCTGGCTCGCGCGCTTCATCAGGCTCTTCGTCACGCGCAACGACGACGCCGGCAGCGCCGCCAGCTTCGCGGCCTGCGCCGCCGCGAATGCGTCGACTTCGCCCGCCGGCAGCACGCGATTCACGAAGCCCATGCGGTGCGCTTCGGCCGCGTCGAACGCCTCGCCGAGCAGCAGTTTTTCCGCCGCCGCCTGGTAGCCGGCCACGCGCTGCAGCAACAGGCTCGACGCTGCTTCCGGGCACAGCCCGAGCTGCGTGAACGGCAGCGAAAAGCTCGCGGTGTCGGCCGCGTAGACCAGATCGCAATGCAGCAGCAGCGTCGTGCCGACGCCGACCGCCGGCCCCGCGACCGCCGCCACCACCGGTTTTTCCGCCGAACATAGCGCGCGCAGGAACTGGAACACCGGCGGGGTTTCGCCAACCGGCGGCGACTTCATGAAGTCCTCGAGATCGTTGCCCGCGCTGAATATGCCCGCGCTGCCGCGAATCAGGATCGCGCGCACCGACGCGTCGCCCTGCGCTTCTACGAGCGCGTCGGCCATCGTCTGATACATCGCGGCCGTGAACGCATTTTTCCTGCCGGGCCGGTTGAAGCTGATGGTCAGCACCGCATCGGCGCGCTCGACCAGAATATCCGTCGTCATCCCGTTCATCTCCTTGTGCTCCTGCTGAATGTAGAAACGGTTCGCAAGCCGGGCGGCCTGCGAACCGTTGCGCGGTCCCTGGTGGATCACAGAAGGATCCCCCGTTCGATCAGCGGCTCACAGACGCTCGATGATGCCCGCCGCGCCCATGCCGGTACCGACGCACATCGTCACCATGCCGTACTTGTAGTTGCGGCGGCGCAGGCCGTGCACCACGGTCGCCGCACGAATCGCGCCGGTCGCGCCGAGCGGATGGCCCAGTGCGATCGCGCCGCCGAGCGGGTTGATCTTCGACGTATCGAGGCCGAGGTCCTGGATCACCGCGAGCGACTGCGCGGCGAACGCCTCGTTCAGCTCGATCCAGTCGAGGTCGTCCTGCTTCAGGCCGGCGGCTTTCAGCGCGGCCGGAATCGCTTCCTTCGGGCCGATGCCCATGATTTCCGGCGGCACGCCGCGCACCGCGAAGCTGACGAAGCGCGCGAGCGGCGTCAGGTTGAACTGCTTGAGGATTTTTTCCGACACGACGATCAACGCACCCGCGCCGTCCGACGTCTGCGAGCTGTTGCCGGCCGTGACCGAGCCCTTGTTCGCGAACAGCGCGCGCAGCTTCGCGAGGCCTTCCATCGACGTGTCCGCGCGCGGACCTTCGTCGAGCGACACGTCGCGCGTTTTCACGTTGATCTCGCCGGTCGCGAGATCGGGCACGCGATCGACGATCGTGTACGCGGCGATTTCGTCGTTGAATTCGCCGGCTTGCTGCGCGGCCATCGCGCGGCGGTGCGATTCGACCGAGAACGCGTCCTGCGCTTCGCGGCTGATCTTCCAGCGCTCGGCGACTTTCTCCGCGGTCAGGCCCATGCCGTACGCGATGCCGACGTCTTCGTTGCGATCGAAGATATGCGGCGACAGCGACGGCTTATTGCCCATCATCGGCACCATGCTCATCGATTCGCAGCCGCCCGCGATCATCGCGTCCGCTTCGCCGACGCGGATGCGGTCAGCGGCCATCGCGAGCGCGGTCAGACCCGACGCGCAGAAGCGGTTCACCGTGACACCGCCGACCGTGTTCGGCAGACCGGCGAGCAGCGCGCCGATTCGCGCGACGTTCAGGCCCTGCTCCGCTTCCGGAATCGCGCAACCGACGATCGCGTCTTCGATCACGCCGGTGTCGAGGCCGGGCACCTGAGCGACGGCCGACCTGATCGCGTGAACCAGTAGCTCATCCGGACGTGTGTTCCTGAACATGCCGCGCGGCGCCTTGCCGATCGGCGTACGGCTCGCGGCGACGATGTATGCGTCTTGCAATTGCTTTGCCATTTGGGAATCTCCTTTGTCGACCAGAGTTGGCCAAAGCTCTTACTCTGGTCCCATGCACATTGTGCGGTCGCCGCTTAGTTGCGCACCGGCTTGCCGGTCTGCAGCATGCCCATGATCCGTTCCTGCGTCTTCTGCGTGCCGAGCAGCTCGACGAACGCGCGACGCTCGAGTTGCAGCAGCCATTCTTCGTCGACGAGGCTGCCCGCTTCGACGTCGCCGCCGCACACCGCTTCCGCGATGCGGCTCGCGATCAGGAAATCGTGCTCGCTGATGAAGCGGCCGTCGCGCATGTTGACGAGCGACGCCTTGATCGTCGAGATCGCAGAGCGGCCCGCGACCGGCACCTGGGTCGCGCGCAGCGGCGCACGGTAGCCCGCCGCGGCGAGCGCGCGCGCTTCCTTCTTCGCGACGTCGAGCAGTTCGAACACATTGAAGACGATCGTGTCGGAAGGCTTCAGGTAGCCCATCGCGCGGGCATCGAGCGCGGAGGCCGACACCTTCGCCATCGCCGCGTTCTCGAACGACTTCTGCAGGAACTTCAGCAGATCGTTCGTCGCGCCGACCTGGCTTGCGGCTTCGGCCGCGCGCAGCGCCGCTTCCTTCAGGCCGCCGCCCGCCGGCACGAGACCCACGCCGACTTCGACGAGACCCAGATAGCTCTCGATGTGCGCGACGCGCTTCGCGCTGTGCAGTGCGAGCTCGCAGCCGCCGCCGAGCGCGATGCCAGAGATCGCCGAGATCACCGGCACGTTCGCATACTTGACGCGCAGCATGCCCTGCTGGAAATTCTTCACGAACGGCTCGATGCCCTTCGCGCCGCCCATCATGAACGCGGGCATCGCTTCTTCGAGGTTCGCGCCCGCCGAGAACGGACCGCCCGGCGTGCCGAGCTTCAGCGATGTGGGCTGCCACACGACGAGGCCCTTGTAGTCCTTCTCGGCCAGTTCGATCGCCTGCGTGAGCCCTTCGATCACCGCCGGTCCGATCGTGTTCATCTTGCTCTTGAACGACACGATCAGCACGTCGTCCTCGCCCGCGCGATCGTCGACCCATGCGCGCACCGCATCGGTCTCGAACAGCGTCTTGCCGTAGGTCTTCGGATCGGCGCCGGTTTCGCCGACGAGCGGCGCGCGGAACACCTGCTTGCGGTACACGTCGAGCGACGAGCGCGGCACGAAGGTCTGCGTGGCCGGTGACCACGAGCCATCGGCCGTGTGCACGCCGCCCTTCTCGTCAACCGCGCCTTCGAGCACCCACGACGGCAGCGGCACGTTGGCGAGCGCCTTGCCCGCCGCGATGTCTTCCTGCACCCATTCAGCGACCTGCTTCCAGCCGGCCGTCTGCCAGCCTTCGAACGGACCTTCGTTCCAGCCGAAGCCCCAGCGGATCGCGAGATCGACGTCGCGCGCATTGTCGGCGATCGATTCCAGATGCACGGCGATGTAGTGATAGACGTCGCGGAAGATCGACCACAGGAACTGCGCCTGCGGGTGCTGCGTTTCGCGCAACAGCTTCAGACGCTCGGCAGCCGGACGCTTCAGAATGCGGCCGACGAGTTCGTCTGCCTTCCCGCCGCCGTCGATATATGCACCCGTGTTCGGATCGAGCACCTTGATCGCCTTGCCTTCCTTCCTGTAGAAGCCGGCGCCGGTCTTCTGGCCGAGCGCGCCCTTCTGCACCAGTTCGGCGAGCACGGCCGGCATTTCGTAGACCGGCAGAAACGGATCGTCCGGCAGCGTGTCCTGCATCGTCTTGATCACGTGCGCCATCGTGTCGAGACCGACCACGTCGGCGGTGCGGAACGTCGCCGACTTCGCGCGGCCGAGGCGCGCGCCGGTCAGGTCGTCCACTTCGTCGAAACGCAGGCCGAACTTCGCGGCTTCGGCAATAACCGCAAGGATCGAGAACACGCCGACGCGGTTCGCAATGAAGTTCGGCGTATCTTTCGCGCGCACGACGCCCTTGCCGACCACGCTGGTCAGGAAGGTTTCGAGCTGATCGAGAATTTCCGGACGCGTCGTCGCGGTCGGGATCAGTTCGACCAGATGCATGTAGCGCGGCGGATTGAAGAAGTGCACGCCGCAGAAGCGCGCCTTCAGTTCGTCCGCGAAACCTTCGGACAGTGCGGTGATCGACAGCCCCGACGTGTTGGTCGCGAAAATCGCGTTCGGGCCGATGTGCGGCGCGACCTTCTTGTACAGGTCGTGCTTCCAGTCCATGCGTTCGGCGATCGCTTCGATCACGACGTCGCACCCGGCGAGCTTGTCGATGTCGTCGTCGTAGTTCGCGGGCTGGATGTATTGCGCGTCGTCCTTCACGCCGAACGGCGCCGGCGACAGCTTCTTCAGATTTTCGATCGCCTTCAGCGCGATCCCGTTCTTCGGGCCTTCCCTGGCGGGCAGGTCGAACAGCAGCACGGGCACCTTGGCGTTGATCAGGTGCGCGGCGATCTGCGCGCCCATCACGCCGGCGCCGAGCACGGCTACCTTGCGAATGATCAGATTGCTCACGTCGTTTCTCCGGAGAGTTGTGCGATGGCGCGAAGCGTCAGCCATGCTTCGCGCGATGTGTGTGGCCTCGCTCGATGTGCGAGCGTCAGAACAACGCTTCTTCGACGTCCATCATCGGCTTCGAACCGGCGCGCGCCTGGCGGATCGTCATCGCCGTTTCGGGCAGCAGCTTCGCGAAGTAGAAGCGCGCGGTCGCGAGCTTCGCCTTGTAGAACGGATCGCCCGATGCCTCCTTGTCCAGCGCGATACGAGCCATGCGCGCCCAGAAGTACGAGAACACCAGATGGCCGACCGTGCGCAGATACGGCACGGCCGCGGCGCCGACTTCGTCCGGGTTCTGCATCGCCTTCATGCCGATTTCCATCGTCAGTTTCTGCACCTTTTCGCCGATCTCGGCGAGCGGGTTCACGAACTCCTGCATCTCCGGCTTGATGCCTTCGGCTTCGACGAATTCGGCGACGAGCTTGCCGAACTTCTTCATCTTCGCGCCCATGTCGCCGAGCACCTTGCGGCCGAGCAGGTCGAGCGACTGGATGCCGTTGGTGCCTTCGTAGATCATGTTGATGCGCGCGTCACGCACGTACTGCTCCATGCCCCATTCGGCGATGAAGCCGTGGCCGCCGTAGATCTGCATCGCGTGATTGGTGCCTTCGAACGCGTTGTCCGACAGGAACGCCTTCAGGATCGGCGTGAGCAGCGCGACGAGGTCGGCGGCTTCCTTGCGCTCGGCTTCGTCGGCGTGCGACAGCTCCTTGTCGATCTGCAGCGCCGACCAGTACGAGAATGCGCGGCCGGCTTCGGCGTAGGCCTTCTGCGTGAGCAGCATGCGGCGCACGTCCGGATGCACGATGATCGGATCGGCGGCCTTTTCCGGCGCCTTCGGGCCGGTCAGCGAACGCATCTGCAGCCGCTCTTTCGCGTACGTGAGCGAGTTCTGATATGCGACTTCGGTGAGACCGAGGCTCTGCATGCCGACGCCGAGACGCGCGGCGTTCATCATGACGAACATCGCGTTCAGGCCCTTGTTCGGCTCGCCGACCATCCAGCCCTTCGCGTTGTCGAGATTGATCACACAGGTCGCGTTGCCGTGGATGCCCATCTTGTGCTCGATCGAACCGCACTTCACGCCGTTGCGCTCACCGGGCTCACCCGCTTCGTTCGGCACGAACTTCGGCACGATGAACAGCGAAATCCCCTTGGTGCCCTTCGGCGCATCCGGCAGACGCGCGAGCACGAGGTGAACGATGTTCTCCGCCATGTCATGCTCGCCGCTCGAAATGAAAATCTTCGTGCCGCTGATCGAGTACGAGCCGTCGCCGTTCGGCTCGGCCTTCGTGCGCAGAATGCCGAGGTCGGTGCCGCAATGCGGCTCGGTCAGACACATCGTGCCGGTCCAGACGCCTGCGACGAGCTTCGGCAGATAGCGCTGCTGCAGTTCCGGCGTGCCGTGCGCGTGCAGGCATTCGTACGCGCCGTGCGACAGGCCCGGATACATCGTCCACGCCTGATTCGCCGAGTTCAGCATTTCATAGAGCGCGTTGTTGACGAACGCGGGCAGTCCCTGGCCGCCGAATTCCGGGTCGCAACCGAGCGCCGGCCAGCCGGCTTCGACGTATTGCCGATAGGCTTCCTTGAAGCCCTTCGGCGTGGTCACGACGCCGTCGCCGGCATACGTGCAGCCTTCCTGGTCGCCGCTGTGGTTGAGCGGGAACAGCACTTCGGAGCAGAACTTGCCGGCTTCCTCGAGCACCGCGTTGATCGTGTCGGCGTCGAGTTCGGCGTGCTTCGGCATTTGCCGAAGTTCGGCCTCGACGTTGAGCAGCTCGTGCAACACGAATTGCATGTCGCGCAGCGGCGCGGCGTACTGTCCCATGACTTTCTCTCCGTGGTTTGACAAAAAGCCAGGCCGTTGGCCGGGCCCGTGGTCGGACCTTCTGCGCCGCGCGTTTCCGGTAGATTCCGGCGACGCCGCTAACGGCTTTCGCTTTGATACGAATTAATCAGTTTTTCCAGCGCGGCCCACGTGAGACGCACCGCATCCGGCAGATGCAGAAAGCGCGCGTCGTGATGCAGGCCGAGCGTGACGCTAT
This sequence comes from Paraburkholderia sp. UCT31, assembly GCF_014397655.1. Classification (NCBI taxonomy): domain Bacteria; kingdom Pseudomonadati; phylum Pseudomonadota; class Betaproteobacteria; order Burkholderiales; family Burkholderiaceae; genus Paraburkholderia; species Paraburkholderia sp. UCT31. The sequence goes on along the minus strand of NZ_VZQP01000007.1, from coordinate 16,652 downwards.
ACAGTTCGAACAGCATCAGCTGCGGGTCGGTATCGGCGCGCAGATGCCCTTCTTCCATCGCTTGCGAGATCGCGCGCGTGAGCGCCGCACGCCACGTCGTCACGCTCGACACCAACTGCTCGCGCACCTGGCTGTCCGCGCGGTCGTCGTATTCGACGGCGCCGCTGATGTAGATGCAGCCGGTCGTGACTTCCTGAATGCGTTTCTCGATCCAGCGGGAAATCATCGCGCGCAAGCGCGGCAGACCACGCGGCTCGCGCAGGCTCGGGAAAAACACCTCGTCTTCGAAACGGCGGTGGTATTCGCGCACGACTTCGATCTGCAGATCCTCGCGCGACCCGAAATGCGCGAACACACCGCTCTTGCTCATCTGCATGCGCTCGGCCAGCAGACCAATCGTCAGACCTTCCAGTCCGTCTCGGCCTGCCAGATCGAGTGCTGCGTCGAGAATCGCGGCTCGGGTTTGTTCGCCTTTTCGCATAGCTGTTTTACCGTTCTAATGTGACCGAATTGAAAATCGAACGGCCGTACTATTATTGAGCGCTTGCCGTCCGCGAAACAAGGACTTTATTAGAAACCGGTTTCTAACCGGCTTCTAATTTTGCGGCTTTCGACCATCAGATCAATCAGATTTTTAGAGGCGTTTGCCTTGAATCGATGGTTGCCGATCGGCGCGCGCGTGTTCTCGCGCGTGTTCTATTTCTTTGCCCCGCTTCGCTGGCGCCGATTGATGGCCGACGTGATGCGGCAAGCGCGGGCTCTCGTGCGAGCGGTATTAGTCGTAGCCGCCCACCGTCAGCAGCTTCATCGCGACGCGGTAGCTCGTGTACGCGATCCAGCTCAGCGCGCGCACGCGCGCCGGTCGCGATTCGTAGTGCGCTTCATCGATTGGGCGCGCGTCCGTGAACGCGTCGAGAATCGCGTCGCGCAGTTTGGGGATCGACGGATCGTTCACGAGCACGACGTTCGCTTCGTTGTTCAGCATCAGGCTGAGCGCATCGAGATTCGACGAACCGACCGTGCCCCAGTTCGAATCGACCACCGCGACCTTGCCGTGCAGCAGCGTCTTCTCGTATTCGGCGATCTGCACGCCTGCGCGCAACAGCGCGTGGTACAGGAACGGCACGGCGTAATCGAGCGCCTTGAACTCCTTGCGCCCGATGATCAGCTTCACGACCACGCCGCGCCGCGCCGCGAACATCAGCGCGCGACGCAGCTTGCGTCCCGGCATGAAGTACGGATTCGCGAGCAGGATTTCATGGCGCGCCTGGCCGATCGCGGCCAGATAAGCTTTTTCGATCGCGCGGCGGTTGATCAGGTTATCGCGCGCGACGAATGCGACGCACGGCTCGCCGCCGGCCCACAGTGCCTCGTTGCGGCGTCGCCGGCGTCTGCGCAGACTGCCAAGCGAGTTGGCGTCCTGCGACGACAGGTCGGGCTTCATCGAATCGAGCGGCCGATGGCCGACGCGAATCCGCCGCCACTGCACGTCGATTGCATCGCGCACGTCGGCGACCACCGGCCCGCGCAGCTCGACCGCGAAGTCCCAGCGCCGGTACGGCAGCTTCTCGCCGTTGTTCTCGTAATCGTCGACGATATTGATGCCGCCGCAATACGCGATCTGATCGTCGATCACGGCGAGCTTGCGGTGCGTGCGCGAAAAGCCGAAGCGGCCGAACAGATGCGGGTTGTAGATGCGATGCTCGATGCCGCCGGCCGGCCATTGCTCGAACATCTTCAGGCGTGCGGTGCCGACGCCATCGGTGATCACGCGCACTCTGACGCCGCGCGCGGCAGCGCGAAGCAGCGCCTCGCTGACCGCGTGGCCGGCTTCGTCGTCGCAGAAGATATAGGTTTCGAGCGCGACGTTGTGCTCGGCCGCGTCGATGCGCTCGATCAGCGCGTCGAAGAAATCGTCGCCGGAGCGCAGCAGCTCGACCTCGTTGTTACTGGTGAAGCGGTAGCGCTGCCAGTAACGACGGCCGAGCAACGTGTGGCGCAGACGCGCGAAACGGCCCGAGCCGCCTGCGCTCACCGGCCACGCTCCCCGGCCAGCGGGCCGGATTGCGGGTCGACCGGGCGTGCGGCGAGCCGGCGCGGCAACTGCAGGATCGCATCGGCATTCGACGACGAAAAGCAGCGCGATGCGGCCTCTTCATATGGCAGCCACATATACGCGGTGTGTTCGCGCGGCGCGAGCGTCACGTCGATGCACTCGGGGACCTGCAGGCTGAACCAGTGCTCGGTGTTGTAGAGCACGCCCGCTTCGTAGCGGTAACGAAATTCCGGGTAGATCTCGTAGTCGATCGAGTAGTGCCAGTCGAACAACCCGCTGCGCGGCACCAGTGCGCCGCCGATCATGATGCCGGTTTCCTCGCCGACTTCGCGCACCGCCGTGTCGGCGAGCGGTTCGTCGACCCGGTCTTTCGAACCCGTCACCGACTGCCAGAACGCCGCATGATCGGCGCGCTCGAGCAGCAGCACGTCGAACGCAGGCGTATGAATGATGACGAGGACGGACTGCGGAATTTTCGGCGGTTTCGGCATGGCTCAAACTGGGCGCGACGATACGCGCGGTACATGTCGGATGACGGTCGAAAGGGTCTGGAAAGCGGTGGCTTCACTGTAACGCAAAAAATGAAAAAGGCGCTGAGGTGGAGATCACCTCAGCGCCTTTTCGTTTCGCTCGTGTGGTTTTTTTGCGGCCGCCGGCCGCGCGCAGCGGCCGCGGTTTTATGCCTTCGGTTCCGGCGTACGCAGACGGATGTGCAGCTCGCGCAGCTGACGCTCGTCGACTTCGCTCGGCGCCTGCGTGAGCAGATCCTGCGCGCGTTGCGTCTTCGGGAACGCGATCACGTCGCGGATCGAGTCGGCGCCGGCCATCATCGTGACGATGCGGTCCAGACCGAACGCGATACCGCCGTGCGGGGGCGCGCCGTATTGCAGCGCGTCGAGCAGGAAGCCGAACTTCGCCTGCGCTTCTTCCGCGTTGATCTTCAGCGCGCGGAACACCTTGCTCTGCACTTCCTCACGGTAGATACGCACCGAGCCGCCGCCGATTTCCCAGCCGTTCAGCACCATGTCGTAGGCCTTCGCGAGGCAGCGCGCGGGGTCCGTTTCGAGGTACTCGAGGTGCTCGTCCTTCGGGCTCGTGAACGGGTGATGCGCGGCGACGTAGCGGTTGTCTTCCTCGTCGTATTCGAACATCGGAAAGTCGACGACCCACAGCGGCTTCCAGCCGGACTCGACGAGGCCGTTGGCCTTGCCGAATTCCGAATGACCGATCTTCAGACGCAGCGCGCCGAGGCTGTCGTTGACGACCTTCGCGCGATCCGCCGCGAAGAAGATGATGTCGCCGTCTTGTGCGCCGGTGCGCTCGATGATCGCCTTCAGCGCTTCGTCGTGCAGGTTCTTCACGATCGGGCTTTGCAGACCGTCACGGCCCTTCGCCGCTTCATTGACCTTGATCCACGCGAGACCCTTCGCCCCATAGATGCGCACGAATTCCGTGTAGCTGTCGATGTCGCCGCGCGACAGCTCGCCGCCCTTCGGCACGCGCAGCGCCGCGACACGGCCGTCCTTCGTGTTGGCCGGGGTGCTGAACACCTTGAAGTCGACGTCGCGCATCGCATCGGTCAACTCGGTGAACTCGAGCTTCACGCGCAGGTCCGGCTTGTCCGAACCGAAGCGGCGCATCGCTTCCGCGTATTCCATGACCGGGAATTTCTGGTCGAGCTCGACGCCGATCGTCGTCCTGAACACGTGGCGGATCATCGCCTCGAACAGATCGCGGATTTCCTGTTCCGACAAGAACGAGGTTTCGCAGTCGATCTGCGTGAATTCCGGCTGACGGTCGGCGCGCAGGTCTTCGTCGCGGAAGCACTTGGTGATCTGGTAGTAACGGTCGAAGTTCGCGACCATCAGCAGCTGCTTGAACAGCTGCGGCGACTGCGGCAGCGCGAAGAACTGGCCCGGGTTCGTGCGCGACGGCACGAGGTAGTCGCGCGCGCCTTCCGGCGTGCTCTTCGTGAGCATCGGCGTTTCGATGTCGATGAAGCCCTGCTCGTCGAGGTACTTGCGCACTTCGATCGCGACGCGGTAGCGCAGACGCAGGTTGTGCTGCATCTGCGGACGGCGCAGGTCGAGCACGCGATGCGTGAGGCGCGTGGTTTCCGACAGGTTGTCATCGTCGAGCTGGAACGGCGGCGTGACCGACGCGTTCAGCACGATCAGCTCGTGGCACAGCACTTCGATCTTGCCGCTCTTCAGCGATGCATTGGTCGTGCCTTCCGGACGGCCGCGCACAATGCCCTTGACCTGCACGCAGAACTCATTGCGCACGCCTTCGGCGACCTTGAACATGTCAGCGCGATCCGGATCGCAGACGACCTGAACGAGCCCTTCGCGATCGCGCAGGTCGATGAAGATGACGCCGCCATGGTCGCGGCGGCGGCTTACCCAGCCGCACAGCGAGACGGATTGGCCCAGCAGTTCTTCGGTCACCAGACCGCAGTATTCAGATCTCATCGACATGATGTTTGTCTTTCGTTTTGCATTGGTTGAACGGCGCGCCACAGACGATCCTGCATGAAGCGTTGCGCGCCGGCATTAGAGCGGGGGCTCGACGGTGGCGCGGCGCACCGGCGCCGGCTGCGGCGCGGACGGCGCCACGACGCCCATCGAGACAATGTACTTGAGCGCAGCGTCGACCGTCATGTCGAGCTCGATCACTTCGCTTTTTGGCACCATCAGGAAAAAGCCGGACGTCGGGTTCGGCGTGGTCGGCACGTATACGCTGACGTAATCTTCCTTCAGATGGTTGGCCACGTCGCCGCCCGGGATGCCGGTCAGAAACGCGATCGTATAGGACCCGCGGCGCGGGTACTCGATCAGCAGCGCCTTGCGGAATGCATTGCCACTGCTCGACAGCAGCGTGTCGGACACCTGCTTCACGCTGGTGTAGAGCGGGCCGACCACCGGAATGTGCGCGACCAGCAGTTCCCACCACTTCACGAGCTTCTGCCCAATGAAGTTCTGCGTCAACAGCCCGACGACGAAGATGAACGCGAGCGTGAGCACCGCGCCGAGGCCCGGCAAGCGATAGCCGATCGTGCGTTCCGGCTGCCACGAGGTAGGCAGCAGCAACAGCGTCTGGTCCATCGTGCCGATGACCAGGCCGAGCACCCACAGTGTGATGGCCAGAGGCACCAGCACCAGCAGGCCGGTCAGAAACACCGATTTGAGCGTGAATTTTTTCGTCGTCATGTGTACCGCCAGAAAGCTGCGCGGGCCGAAGCCCATGCGCGGTAGATACGCCGCCCGCGCGGGGCGGCAGTCCCACTAGGCGCTGCCGGAACCGCTCGGGCTCGTGGCGGCGGGCGCTGCGGCGGGCGCCGCGGGCGCGGCAGCCGATGCAGCCGGGGCAGCGGCTGCGGCCGGCTCGGACTTCGCTTCCGACGCGGCCGGCGCGCTCGTGCTGCCGCGGAAATCGGTCACGTACCAGCCGGAGCCTTTCAACTGGAAGCCGGCGGCCGTGAGTTGTTTGCTAAAGGTGTCTTTTCCGCACTCGGGACACTGCGTCAACTGGGGGTCGCTCATCTTCTGGAGCACGTCCTTCCCGAAACCGCATGACCCGCAACGATAAGCGTAGATCGGCATGATCCTTTCTTACTCCAAATCCCTACTGAAATCTTGTAAACGCTTGCAAAGCCTTGAATTATAGCCGCAAACGATGTCCGTTCCCCGGATTTCGGGAAGCGGACGCACGATGCGCCCGCCACCGCGCCAGATGGGGACGACCCCCGGACCTCTCAAGAGCGGCGCGCGTGGCGTTAGCCGCGACGCCGCCAGGTGAGCCAGCGCTCGCGTCCGGCGAATACAGCGATCGAGTCGTCGACCGCTTCGTCTTCGACCAGCTCGAAGTGTGGCGTGAGCAGCGCATCGAGCTCGCCGCGTTCGATGCCGAACGGCGGTCCTTTCGGCGTCGCGCCGATGAAAAAGATGCCCGCCAGCAACCCGCCGGCCGGCAGCAGTTCGCCCATGCGCTGCGCGTAGTCGGCGCGGCGCGCCGGTGGCAGCGCGCAGAAGAATGCGCGCTCATAGATCCATGCCGGTGCGAACGGTGGCGCATAGGTGAAGAAATCCGCCTGTTCGACCAGCGATGCATGCGCGCCGAGCTGCTCGCGTGCCGCCGCCACGGCGGCTGCCGAAAAGTCGATCGCGCGTACCGGGTTGCCCTGGCGCGCGAGCCATACCGCTTCGTGCGCGGTGCCGCAGCCTGGAATCAGCACGGCCACGTCGCGGTGCCGTTCAGCGAACGCGCGAAACGCGGACGGCACGCCCGCCTGATCCCACGGCGTGAAATGGCGCTCGAAGCGTTCGTCCCAGAACTCGGGCGAGTTGGGATCGCGGGTTGCGAAATCGGGCGCTGAGGGTTGGGTCGGATCGCTCATCGGAATCTATCCACCATAAGCCAGTACCAGGAACGCACGCGCCAGCATCGCGCCGACGCCGACCGCCACGCCGAACAGCAGCAGGCCTTGCAGCAGACGGTTGGTGCGCTTTTGCTCGAGCAGGATCTGGCGGATCACGTCGTCGTTCGCGCCGCCCACCGGATGATGGCGCTCGGCCAGCATGTTATGGACGAGGCGCGGCAACTGCGGCAGCGTCTTGCTCCACTGCGGCGCCTCGATCTTCAGACGCTCGTACCAGCCGCGCAAGCCGATCTGCTCGTTCATCCAGCGCTCGAGATAGGGCTTCGCGGTCTTCCACAGATCCAGTTCGGGATCGAGCGAACGGCCTAGGCCTTCCACGTTCAGCATCGTCTTTTGCAGCAACACGAGCTGCGGCTGGATCTCGACGTTGAAGCGCCGCGACGTCGAGAACAGACGCATCAGCACCTGGCCGAGAGAAATGTCCTTCAGCGCGCGATCGAAATACGGTTCGCAGACCGCGCGGATCGCGCTTTCGAGCTCCTCGACACGGGTGGTCGGCGGCACCCAGCCCGACTCCAGATGCAACGTCGCGACGCGATGGTAGTCGCGCTTGAAGAACGCGAGGAAGTTCTGCGCGAGGTAGTTTTTGTCGAAGTCCGACAGCGCGCCGATGATGCCGAAGTCGAGCGCGATATAGCGGCCGAAGTGCGCGGGATCGAGGCTCACCTGGATGTTGCCGGGGTGCATGTCGGCGTGGAAAAAGCCGTCGCGGAACACCTGCGTGAAGAAAATTTCGACGCCCTCGCGCGCGAGCTTCGGGATGTCGACACCCGCCGCGCGCAACGTATCGACCTGGCTGATCGGCACGCCGACCATGCGCTCCATCACGAGCACCGTGGGCGTGCAGAACTCCCAGTACATCTCGGGCACGAGCAGCAGGTCGAGCCCAAGGAAGTTGCGCCGCAACTGGCTGCCGTTGGCGGCCTCGCGCATCAGGTCGAGTTCGTCGTGCAGGTATTTGTCGAATTCGGCGACCACCTCGCGCGGCTTCAGGCGCTTGCCGTCGGCCCACAGACGCTCGGCCCACACGGCGATGTCGCGCAACAGCGCGAGGTCGGAATCGATCACCGGCAGCATCTTGGGGCGCAGCACCTTCACCGCGACCGCCTTGCCCGCATGCTGGCCGGCCTTCACCTTCGCGAAGTGGACCTGTGCGATCGACGCGCTCGCGACCGGCACCCGCTCGAAATCGTCGAACAGCACGTCGACCGGCGCGCCGAGCGACTTCTCGACGAGCGCGATCGCGACCGCCGAATCGAACGGCGGCACCTGGTCCTGCAGCTTGGCAAGTTCGTTGGCGATATCGACCGGCAGCAGATCGCGACGGGTCGACAGCACCTGGCCGAACTTGACGAAGATCGGCCCGAGGCTTTCGAGCGCGAGCCGCAGACGCACGCCCGGCGGCGCATCGAACTTGCGACCAAGCGTCGTGATGCGCAGCAGCAGACGCACGCGCCGGTCGTTGATGCGGCTCAACATCATTTCGTCGAGGCCGAAGCGGATGACCGTGAAAAATATCTTGAGAAAACGCAGAAAACGCATGGCTGGGCCCGGTGACTAGCGCGTGCTGCGCGACGTGGCGGCGCCGCCCGGCGTTTGCGCGCCGCGGACTTCGACCTTCTGTTCGATGCGCTCGATGCGCTTTTCGACGCGCGCGAGCGAATCGCGCGCGCGCGCCAGCTCGACGTTGAAGTCAGCGAGCGCGGTGCGCCGCACCAGTTGCGGATTTTCGTCGAGCAGGTACTCGGCGGCGGTGTCGAGCAGATTGCGACCGGTGCGCTGCACATGCTCGCCGACTGAGCGGACTAGCGACGTGATGCGCCACGCGGGTCCATCACCGATCAGCTTCGCGAGATCTTCCTCTGGCTCCCAGCGCAGATGCTCGGCGAGCTTCGCGATCACGGTCGCGAACTCGGCGTCGCCCTCGATCTTCACGTGCTTCATCACCGCGGCCTGGCCACCTTGCAGGAAGGCCGGCAGTGCGTCGGACGGCACCGAGATCGTCACGTCGAACTGATGCGCATCGGCTTCGTCGAGCGTACCGAGATAGCCGTCGGGCTGCACGAGCAGCGCGAGCACAACCGGCGGACATGACAGGCGAGCGGTCTTGCCCGCGTACGGGGCGAGGCGCTCGCGGGCCCACGATTCGCGGGCGAGCAGATGATTGACAGCAGCAGCGAAGGGCTTGGCGGCGAGGGTCATCGAAGGTGGCAAGAAAAAACCCGCGCGAGCGAGGTGCTTGCGCGGGCTCCCATTGTAACGTCCGTTCGCTTCGCAGCCTGCTATGCCGAACGGCCTAAGCCATGCGCGAGGTCAGGAATCGCTATGCGGTGGCCGGCTCTTTTCGAGGCAAACGCGACTCGATGCTTCGGCATGTCAGTGTTGCTCGACCTGCTGGATGCCGGCAAGCAGCCAGCCTTCGCCAGTGCGGTTCGCCTTCGTCAGATTCCAGACTTCGACGAACGGCTCGGCCGCCGCGCCCGGCTCCTCGCGGATCAAACCGGAGAAGCGCACGCTCGCGAAGGATTCGTTCGCGCGCTCCTCGACGCCGAGCAGTTCGGCGTTCAACTGCACGACGTCGGTCTGGCTCGGCTGCGTGCCGCGCGACGCGAGATCGACGCGCACTTCGGCGAACATTTCAGGCGTCGTGAATTCGCGGATGTCCTCGACGTTGCCGACGTCCCACGCGGCCTGCAGGCGCACGAAGTACACCTTCGCGTTACGCAGAAACGCTTCCGAATCGAAGCCGGCCGGCACCGACGGCGTCGCGCCGAGCGATGGCGTGGTCAACGGGTTGCCCTGCGGTTCGAGATACGAGCCGGTGGGCGGCGCCGTGTAACGCGGCTCCTGAATATAGTCGGTGCCTTTCGTGTTCAGCGACGGCGCCGTGCCCGCGTAGGCAGGCTGCGCCGCATCGCGCTTACGACCGGTGAAGCGGCGGATGAGCCAGATCACCACAATCGCAATCAACGCGATCACGATCACGTTCGCGAGCATGCCGGCGAACGCCTCGCCGAGCCCGAAATGCGACAGCAATGCGGCGATGCCGAGACCGGCCGCGAGACCGGCGATCGGCCCGAGCCAGCGATTGCGGTTCGGCGCGGCGGGCGGCGTGGGCTTAGTCGCAGGCGCCGCCTGCGCGCTCTGCTGCGTGGCCTGATTGTTCTGCGCCGGCTGGGACGGCGGCGGCGTCTGGCGCTGCTGCAGACTATTCGATTGACGGCCGAAGCTGCGGCCTCCGCCCAGGCGGCGTGCTTCGGCGTCGAGAGAGGCAAGCGTGCCGGCCATCAGCAGACCGACCATCGCGATCAGTCCGATTCTTCTCGCCAGCGCCCCCTTAACCTTACGAGCAGATAACAAATTCGAATCGGACATTTCGCACTTTCCTTTAAAAATCGATGGGTTAGGGACTCTAGTATTTGGTCCCCACATGCAAAGCTACCACGCCAGCTGACAAATTGTAATATTTGACGCCGTCGAGACCAGCTTGTTCCATCATAGTTTTCAAAGTTTCCTGGTCCGGATGCATGCGGATCGATTCCGCCAGGTACTGGTAGCTTTCCGCGTCCTTGGCGAAGCGCTCGCCGAGCCACGGCAACACCTTGAACGAATACAGATCGTAGACCTTCTTCAGCGGATCCCATACCTTCGAGAACTCGAGCACGAGCAGCCGCCCGGCCGGTTTCAGCACACGACGCATCTCGGCGAGCGCGATGTCCTTATGTGTCATGTTGCGCAAGCCGAACGCGACCGTCACGATGTCGAAGTAGTTGTCCGGAAACGGGATTTTCTCGGCATCGCACAGCAGCGCCGGCGTGATGATGCCCTTGTCGAGCAGCCGGTCGCGGCCCACGCGTAACATCGATTCATTGATGTCGGTATGCCAGACCTCGCCCGTTTCGCCCGCCTGTTTTGCGAACGCTTTCGACAGGTCGCCCGTGCCGCCCGCGATGTCGAGCACCTTGTAGCCCGGCCGCACGTTCGCCTGGGCGATCGTGAATACCTTCCACGCCCGGTGCAATCCGCCCGACATCAGGTCGTTCATCAGGTCGTAGTTGGCGGCCACCGAGTGGAACACCCCCGCCACCTTCTGCGCCTTGTCCTGTTCGTCGACCGATTGAAAGCCGAAGTGGGTTTTGCTCATCGCGCTCGTCCTTTCGCGTGTTCTTGAATGTTGCGCCGCTCGAGCGGCGTTCGGGGGCGAATCGTATCAGTGACAGTGCCCGTGCGCAGCCGCGGCGGGCACCATCGGCGTGTCGCGGTCGATGCCGGCCGCTGCCAGTTTGGCGAGATACGCGCGCCAGAGTTCATCCTGACGCACGGCCATGTCATACAGCAGGTCCCACGAGTAGATACCGGTGGCGTGTCCATCGGAGAAGGTCGGCTGCAGCGCGTAATTGCCGACGCCTTCGATAATCGTGATCGTCACGTCGCGCTTGCCGGTCTGCAGGGTTTCCTGACCGGGCCCGTGGCCCATCACTTCCGCCGACGGCGAATACACGCGCAGCAGTTCGAACGGTAGCCGATACGCTTCGCCGTTCGCGTACTGCAGTTCGAGCACGCGCGACTTCGAATGCAAGATCACGCCTGTCGGCACCGGCGTCTCGGGAGTCAATCCGCTCATGTTGGCCTCATCAGATAACGGCGGGTGATAACGTCGGATCGGCCGCCTCGCACGCCGACGGCAGTCCGGCGATGCGCGGCGACGGGTTCAGCGACGCTCAGCCCAGCGCCTGTTCAATTTCCTGCCGCACGGCTTCGCGCAGCAGCGTGGCGTGCGCGCGGCGCGACGACAACATCGCTTCGGACACCGTGCGCTGGCGCGGCGCCCAGATCGGCAGGGGGAAATGCGCGTCGTTCGAGAAACGCGGAATCACGTGCCAGTGCACGTGCGGCACCTGGTTGCCGAGGCTCGCGAGATTGACCTTCGCGGGCTGCATCACGCGCCGCTGCGCACGCTCGACCGCGTACACGGCCTTCATCACGTGATCGCGCTCGTCGGCAGAAAGATCCGAAAACTCGGCGACGTGAGCGTTCCAGATGACCCGGCAAAAGCCCGGGTAGTCGTGTTCGTCGGCGAGGACGACTCGCAGCGCGTCGTCCTGCCACAGCACATCGCCGCCGTCTTCACGGCAAAAAACGCAGTCCATCGTCGTCCTCGGCAAAAATCGTTGGTCGTGCCATTAAACCAGCACGCGCTCGATTCCGCCATTGTTCGCCCGTTGAACGTAGTCCGCCATCCAGTTTTCGCCGAGCACGTGACGTGCCATCTCGACCACGATGTAGTCCGCCTCGGTACCCGCGTCTTCGTTGTAGCGCGACAGCCCTTGCAGGCACGACGGGCAGCTCGTGAGGATCTTGACGTCGGTCGAACCCGCGTTTCCGTGATTGGGCTGCGGACCGTCGCCGGCCTTCAGCACCGAACCGTTCGGCGCGCCCGCGGCGCCGGCCGATGCATTGGCCGGATTGATCGCGTTCGCGCCCGCTTCGGCGACGAGAGGGATGCCGCGCAGCTTCGCCGCGCCCTTGCGGATCTCTTCTTCCTTGCGGAAGCGCACCTGGGTCGAGATGTCGGGACGCGTGACCGCGAGCGTGCCCGATTCGCCGCAGCAGCGGTCGTTCTTCTCGATCTTGTAGCCGTCCTGCTCCGAACCCATCAGCTGATTGACGAGCTTGACCGGGTCCATCGTCTTGATCGGCGAATGGCACGGGTCGTGGTACATGTAGCGCACGCCGTTCACGCCATCGAGCTTGATGCCTTTTTCCAGCAGATACTCGTGGATGTCGATGATCCGGCAGCCCGGGAAGATCTTTTCGAATTCGTAACCGGCGAGCTGGTCGTAGCACGTGCCGCACGACACCACCACCGTCTTGATGTCGAGGTAGTTCAGCGTATTGGCGACGCGGTGGAACAGCACGCGGTTGTCGGTGACGATCTGCTCGGCTTTGTCGTACTGGCCCGAGCCGCGCTGCGGATAGCCACAGCACAGATAACCCGGCGGCAGCACGGTCTGCACGCCCGCCTCCCACAGCATTGCCTGGGTCGCGAGACCAACCTGCGAGAACAGCCGCTCGGAGCCGCAGCCCGGGAAGTAGAACACCGCTTCGGTGTCGGCGGTGGTCGTCTTCGGATTGCGGATGATCGGGACGATCTTGTTGTCCTCGATATCGAGCAAGGCGCGCGCGGTCTTCTTCGGCAGGTTGCCCGGCATCTTCTTGTTCATGAAGTGGATCACCTGCTGCGTGATCACCGGCTTGCCGACCGTGGCGGGCGGATGCGCGGTCTGCTTCTTCGCGAACTTCTTCAGCACTTCATTGCCGAGGCGCTGCGCCTTGTAGCCGACGCCCATCATCGCGGTGCGCGCGAGGTTGATGGTCTGCGGGTTGGTCGCGTTCAGGAAAAACATGCCCGCGGCGTTGCCCGGGTTGAACTTCTTCTTGCCCATCTTGCGCAACAGGTTGCGCATGTTCATCGTCACGTCGCCGAAGTCGATCTTCACCGGGCACGGCGTCACGCACTTGTGGCAGACAGTGCAGTGATCGGCGACGTCGTTGAACTCGTCCCAGTGCTTGATCGACACGCCGCGGCGCGTCTGCTCTTCGTACAGGAATGCCTCGACCAGCAAGGACGTGGCGAGAATCTTGTTGCGCGGGCTGTACAGCAGGTTCGCGCGCGGCACGTGCGTCGCGCAGACGGGCTTGCACTTGCCGCAGCGCAGGCAGTCCTTGATCGACTCGGAAATCGCGCCGATATCGGACTGCTGCATGATCAGCGATTCGTAGCCCATCAGGCCGAAGCTCGGCGTGTACGCGTTGCGCAGGTCCGCGCCTTCGAGCAGCTTGCCCGCGTTGAAGCGGCCATGCGGATCGACGCGCTGCTTGTACTTGCGGAATTCGCCGATCTCGTCGTCGGTCAGGAATTCGAGCTTCGTGATGCCGATGCCGTGCTCGCCGGAGATCACACCGTCGAGCGAACGCGCGAGCTTCATGATGCGCGCGACCGCCGTGTGCGCGTCCTGCAGCATCTCGTAGTTATCGGAGTTGACCGGCAGGTTCGTGTGGACGTTGCCGTCGCCCGCGTGCATGTGCAGCGCGACGAACACGCGCCCGCGCAGCACCTGCTTGTGGATCGCCTGGGCTTCGTCGAGGATCGGCTTGAACTCGCCGCCGTTGAAAATCTGCCGCAATTCGGCGCGGATTTCCTGCTTCCACGACACGCGAATCGTGCGGTCCTGCGCGAGATGGAATACGTTTGCGTCGGGTTGCGCGTCGACGCGGTCGGCGAACTTTTCGGCGAGCGACTCGTAGCCGAGGCCGACCAGGTAGTGCTGCGCCTCGCGCAGCGACAGGTCGAGCTTGCCGCGCACGAATTCCCAGCGCGTGCGCACACGCGCGAGTAGATCGAGCGCCTGCTGCACGCGGTCTTCGAGCAGCTCGGCGCTCGGGATTTCGTTCGCGTCGTCGCTCTTGCCGAGCGGCAGCTTGCCGCCCTTGAAGAACGCTTCGAGCGCGTCGACCAGTTGCAGCTTGTTCTTCAGCGACAGCTCGATGTTGATGCGTTCGATGCCGTCCGTGTATTCGCCCATGCGGTCGAGCGGAATCACGACGTCTTCGTTGATCTTGAACGCGTTGGTGTGCTTTGCGATCGCGGCCGTACGGCTGCGGTCGAGCCAGAAGCGCTTGCGGGCCTCGGCGCTGACGGCGACGAAACCTTCGCCGCTCTTGCCGTTGGCCATGCGCACGACTTCCGAGGTGGCCTGCGCGACCGCGTCCGCGTCGTTACCGACGATATCGCCGATCAGCACCATCTTCGGAAACGCGTTGCGTTTGCTCTTGGTCGCATAGCCGACCGCGCGCAGATAGCGCTCGTCAAGATGCTCGAGACCCGCGAGAATCGCGCCGCCCTGGCGCGAGGTCTCGAACAGGTAGTCCTTGATTTCGACGATGCTCGGAATCGCCTCGCGCGCCTGGCCGAAGAACTCGAGACAGACGGTGCGCGTATGCGCAGGCATCTTGTGCAGCACCCAGCGCGCGGACGTGATGAGGCCGTCGCAGCCCTCCTTCTGCACGCCCGGCAGACCGGCGAGGAATTTGTCGGTGACGTCCTTGCCGAGGCCTTCCTTGCGGAACACGCGGCCCTTGATGTCCAGCGCTTCGGTGCGCAGCAGCTTCTCGCCCGGCGCGTAGTCGCCGTCGAACCATTTGAGCTCGAAACGCGCGACTTCGATGTCGTGGATCTTGCCCATGTTGTGCTCGAGACGCGTGACTTCGAGCCAGTTCCCTTCCGGGTCGACCATGCGCCACCACGCGAGGTTGTCGAGCGCCGTGCCCCACAGCACCGCCTTCTTGCCACCCGCGTTCATCGCGACGTTGCCGCCGACGCAGGACGCGTCGAGCGAGGTCGGGTCGACCGCGAACACGAAGCCGGCCTGCTCGGCCGCTTCGGTCACGCGGCGCGTGACGACGCCCGCGCCCGAGAAAATCGTCGCGACCTTGCGATCGACGCCCGGCAGCTGGGTCATTTCGACCGGGCCGAGCTGTTCGAGCTTTTCGGTGTTGATGACGGCCGAGAACGGCGTGAGCGGCACCGCGCCGCCCGTGTAGCCGGTGCCGCCGCCGCGCGGAATCACCGTCAGGCCGAGTTCGAAGCAGGCCTTGATCATGCCGGCGATTTCGGCCTCGGAGTCCGGCGTCAGCACGACGAACGGGTATTCGACGCGCCAGTCGGTCGCGTCGGTCACGTGCGAGACGCGCGACAGGCCGTCGAACTTGATGTTGTCTTTCTGCGTGACCTTGCCGAGCACGCGCGTAGAACGGCGGCGCAGGTCGTAGGTCTGCTGGAATTCGCTGGCGAACTGGTCGATCGCGCGGCGCGCGGCCTGCACCAGCTTTTCGACGCGCGCGGCGCGCTCGACGCCGGCTTCGTCGCCGTGTTCGCGCAGATCGGCGCGGCGGCGCTTCTCGATTTCGGCGAGACGGTGATTGAGCGCCTCGATCAGAAGCGCGCGGCGCTTCGGGTTGTCGAGCAGGTCGTCCTGCAGATACGGATTGCGACGCACGACCCAGATATCGCCGAGCACTTCGTACAGCATGCGCGCCGAGCGGCCGGTACGGCGTTCAGCGCGCAGTTCGGCGAGCGCGTCCCAGGCGTCGTTGCCGAGCAGGCGGATGACGATTTCGCGGTCGGAGAACGACGTGTAGTTGTAGGGAATTTCGCGCAGACGCGCTTCGGGATCGGCGGCCACCGCGCCGGCGGCGCCGTGCGGATCGAAAACTTGAGGTGCGTTCATGGTTGGACGACTCGGTAGGTCAGCCTGGCGCACTCGTCACGAGGCGTCGGCGGACAATGCGCGTGGGGCGCAATGCTTGAAATCTTCTAGGGCTTCAAGGGGAGCGAGCACGACCGGCGGCCAACTCACGGCGGTCGCTTCGCGGCACTCAGAGACAGCTACACGATCGCGCGTGGCGGACATGCCGTTCCGCCGCGGGGAAGGATTCGCGCGGGACGGGCATTAAATGGGCGATCCGAGGCTGCCAGTGCATCTTCCGATCCTTATTCCAAAACGAAATTCTACCGCATCATTCCGCCACGCGTTGACGGTGGGAATCGGGCGGCGGCGGGGGTTCGGAGGTTTTGGCGATGGATCCGGCGGCGTTTTCGCATACCGTCCATTGACCGGCCGGACGGTTGGGCGAGCTTCGATCGCGCGATTCCGATACGGCCCGGTTAAGTGCACGGCACCCGTCCGCGGAGCGCGCCGAACGGCCAGAGCGGGCACCGTTGGCGCTATCATTGACGTCTTCCCGTTTTACACAGCGCACCGCGCCACCCGCATGGCCTCCCACGACTACCTGAAAAAGACCCTGACCGCGCGCGTCTACGACGTGGCGCGCGAGACCGAACTCGAACGCGCCCCGAACCTGTCGGCGCGGCTGTGCAACCCGGTCTATCTGAAGCGCGAGGACAACCAGCCGGTGTTCTCGTTCAAGCTGCGCGGCGCATACAACAAGATGGCGCATATTCCGGCCGAGGCGCTCAGTCGCGGCGTGATCACCGCGTCGGCGGGCAATCATGCGCAGGGCGTGGCGTTATCGGCGGCACGCATGGGCGTGAAGGCGATCATCGTCGTGCCGGTGACGACGCCGCAGCTCAAGGTC